>CACYEC010000069.1 GCA_902773225.1 uncultured Bacteroidales bacterium | reverse complement strand
TTCTTGATGAAATGTGCCTGCCAAGCCACCTCAAGGATGAAGCGCACTGCAAGGTGAGTGTTGGTGTTGGCACCGCAGAATGCGTCAACAACATAGAGTTCCTTGTTGCAGAGTTCTTTCACTGCGATATCCTTCACCTTTGCCCATACTTCCTCGCTCATGGGGTGGTTGTCGTTCTTGTAACCTTCAGTGGTCCACCATACCTTGTCGTGGCTCTGGGCGTCGTCAACGATGTACTTGTCCTTAGGTGAACGACCAGTGAAAATACCAGTCATCACGTTCACAGCACCAAGTTCAGTTTCCTGACCTTTGTCGAAACCTGTGAGTTCCTTCTTCATCTCCTCTTCGTACAGATACTCGTAGGAAGGGTTGTGGGCTTTCACTGTGGAACCAGTGATGCCATACTTAGTCAAATCCAAATTTGCCATAAAATATTAATATTGAGTTTTTGAGATAATTACCAGAATAATTTCTTTGGCTGTTTTTGTCATCCGTGAATCCGTTGGAAATCCTCGCTCATTTGTTTGCGTTAATACTCCTGCGACGTTCTTACCACAAATAACAAACGCAAAGTTAACATTTTTCTGTGGATTATTCTCTCTTTTACCTTATTCTTTTTAGTTAAAAACATAAAAAAAAGGGCGTTAGTTTGTCTAACACCCTCAATTTTGCTATATAGAGTTGGCGAAAACTACATCATGCCACCCATTCCGCCCATACCTGGGGCACCGGCTGGCATAGGATTCTCCTCCTTCTTGTCGACAATCACGCACTCAGTGGTGAGGAACATACCTGCGATTGAAGCCGCATTCTCCAAAGCCACACGTGTCACCTTGGTCGGGTCGATGATACCACTCTGACGCATGTTCTCATAGACACCTGTACGGGCATTGAAACCGAAGTCGCCCTTTCCCTCGCGAACCTTCTGAACAACCACACTGCCTTCGAGGCCTGCGTTCTCCACAATTTGGCGCAAAGGTTCCTCGATAGCGCGCTTGATGATGTTGATACCAGTCTGCTCATCAGCGTTCTCCACCTTGATGCCCTCAAGAGCCTCGGTTGCACGGATGAGTGCCACACCACCACCTGGGATGGTGCCTTCCTCGATGGCTGCACGGGTAGCGCAAAGCGCGTCGTCCACGCGGTCTTTCTTCTCTTTCATCTCCACCTCGCTGGCTGCGCCCACATAAAGCACGGCCACACCGCCAGAAAGTTTGGCAAGACGCTCCTGCAACTTCTCCTTGTCGTAGTCGGAAGTGGTGTTCTTAATCTCTGCCTTGATCTGGTTCACACGGTCCTTGATGGCTTCCTTGTCACCCTGGCCGCCAACGATAGTGGTGTTGTCCTTAGAGATGGTCACCTTCTCGGCAGAACCCAGCATCTCAAGTGTGGCCTGCTCAAGTTTCAGGCCTTTCTCCTCGCTGATTACCACACCGCCTGTCAGCACTGCGATGTCCTCAAGCATGGCCTTGCGACGGTCGCCGAAACCAGGAGCCTTCACTGCGCAAATCTTCAACTGAGAACGCAGGCGGTTCACAACAAGTGTGGTAAGCGCCTCGCTGTCAATATCCTCTGCGATGACGAGCAATGGACGACCTGTCTGTACTGCTGGTTCGAGGATGGGCAAGAACTCTTTCAGGTTGGATATTTTCTTGTCATAAATCAGTACGAGAGGTGAGTCCATCACACACTCCATCTTCTCGGTATCTGTAACGAAGTAAGGTGAGAGGTAACCACGGTCGAACTGCATACCTTCCACCACACCGATGGTGGTGTCGCGACCCTTGGCCTCTTCAATAGTGATTACACCGTCCTTGCTGACTTTCTTCATGGCGTCAGCAATGAGTTTGCCCACTTCCTCGTCGTTGTTGGCGCTGACAGTTGCCACTTGCTCAATCTTGTCGTAGTTGTCGCCAACCTGCTCGCTTTGGGCCTTGATATGCTCCACCACCTTGGCCACGGCCTTGTCGATACCGCGTTTCAAATCCATGGGATTGGCACCTGCGGCCACGTTCTTCAAACCCACACTGCAAATGCTTTGTGCAAGCACAGTGGCTGTGGTTGTACCGTCACCGGCATCGTCACCAGTCTTGCTGGCTACGCTCTTCACAAGTTGTGCGCCTGTGTTCTGGAATGGGTCGGAGAGTTCTATCTCCTTGGCCACTGTCACACCGTCCTTGGTGATCTGAGGTGCACCGAATTTCTTCTCTAACACGACGTTGCGGCCTTTAGGGCCAAGTGTCACCTTCACTGCGTCTGCCAAAGTGTCAACACCCAGTTTCAACTGTTCGCGGGCGTCGATATTGAATTTCAAGTCTTTTGCCATTGTTTTGTTCCTTTCTTGATTTTTGTTGTTGAAGTTTTGAGTGTTAACCTAAGATAGCGAGTACGTCGCTCTGGCGCATGATGAGGTATTTCACTCCTTCATACTCCAGTTCTGTGCCTGAATACTTGCCGTAAAGCACCTTGTCGCCGACTTTGAGGATCATCTCCTCGTCCTTGTTGCCGTTGCCGACTGCAACTACCTCGCCCTGAAGCGGTTTCTCTTTCGCTGTATCGGGGATAATAATTCCACCGATGGTCTTCTCCTCTGCGGGAGCAGGAAGAATCAGAACTCTGTCTGATAATGGTCTGATGTTCATAATTGAATTGTATTTGTTTTTGTTGATGTAATTCTTTCGAATCATGGGATTCGCTTATGGTCATTGATGATTATAATGACCTAAAGGAATCCAATGTGTTTACTGCAAAAGCCGTGCCAATACCGCAGGCTGACGTGTCTGTTACGGCCACATCAACATCTTGTCAGTTCTTCGGCGGTCTTAATCTGCCATTGTGTCAGTGTCCTGATTCCCGTGGCTTCAGGGTGTATTTTCGTGATAATCCATCTGCTCATCCATCAGTTCGATTTTATCCTTTATCCATTTTTCTATTCTTTCTGGAGTGTCATACACACCTCCCTCATATAAATATTTAGAATGGAACTTCTCAAAAGGTACTCCTGTCAAGTGATCTTGCCTATTATCATTTGTTATATCTCCTTATCATGAATTGCAGAAATCTCTTCAAAGGAAAAGGTGAAACGTGATACTTGATTGACGGGCAATTCTATTGTTTGCAAGTTTGTGGTAATTACCATTTTGTCCATGGTGAATGAAACAACAGGATGTGTACTCAACATGAGTGCCGTTTCCAGGCCATTGTTCATCCAGACATGCAAAGTCTCACGTTCTTGCGAATAAGCGAAAGTAGATGCCAGTGTCAGTAGCAATGCTGACAAGGACTTGAATAGTATTTTATTCATAGATTCTGTTTTTGAAGAGTTCTTTTGGAATAGAGTCGTCTCATAGCCAATGAACTACCGAAAATGATAACAGTTACTGCTAGGACTCTGAATGCAGCATGGCCAAAGACCATTCCACACGAAAGACACTGCAAAAGTAAATAAAAACTTGATGATTTTCAAGTTTGGAGTATATATAAATGCTTTTTATAGAGGAAATCTAAGAGGAAATCTATCGGAAAATGTTTTACCTATCGTCCACTTTAACATCCGTTTTAATTCCATTTTACGACTCACAAAAGTCGTGCAAGATTATCGTCAATCCAGAGTGCATCAGGCTAACCGCAATACAGTGTTGGAGGGAAGCCCCCTTAAAAAGGAATTTCTCGCTAATTTGTCCTTACGAATAAGGTGGTATGTCGTTTTTTTTGGCTAACTTTGCACCAAATTATAAACAAGAACAAGAAACTGCAATGATTTACTTTTTCAGAACACCGTCAGGCAGCGTGATTGCCACCAAGGCCGACCATGAGTTGTCGGCAGACGAGAAGAATGCACTTTGCTGGCTTTATGGCGAAGCAAAGGAAGAAAGCGGAAGCAACCTGCAAGGCTATTTCGTAGGGCCTCGACGCGAGATGATCACCCCTTGGAGCACTAACGCTGTGGAAATCACACAGAACATGAGTCTGAAGGGCATCAACCGCATAGAGGAGTATTTCCCTGTTGCCGGTGAGGACGCAGACTACGACCCCATGCTACAGCGCATGTACAAAGGACTGGACCAAGACATCTTCACGGTCAACATCCAGCCAGCGCCTATCAAGCACATCGACAACCTTGAGGAATACAATGAGGAGGAAGGGCTCGCGCTGAGTCCAGAGGAGATAGAATACCTGCATAAGGTGGAAGGACAGTTGGGACGCAAACTCACAGACTCTGAAGTGTTCGGTTTCGCCCAAATCAACTCAGAGCACTGCCGCCACAAGATTTTCGGAGGCACTTTCATCATCGACGGCAAGGAGATGCCAAGTTCACTCTTCAACCTCATCAAGAAAACCACCAAAGAGAACCCCAACAAGATACTTTCCGCCTACAAGGACAATGTGGCATTCGCCCAAGGACCTGTGGTGGAGCAGTTCGCACCAGCCGACCAATCCACCAGCGACTACTTCCAGGTGAAGGATATTGAGTCGGTGATTTCACTCAAGGCCGAGACACACAACTTCCCGACAACTGTGGAGCCTTTCAACGGCGCCGCCACAGGCACAGGAGGTGAAATCCGCGACCGTATGGGCGGTGGAGTAGGTTCATGGCCTATCGCGGGCACTGCCGTCTATATGACTTCCTACCCACGCAACGGAGAGAACGGAGCACGCTCATGGGAGGACATCCTGCCCGTCCGCAAATGGCTCTACCAGACGCCTGAGCAAATCCTCATCAAGGCTTCCAATGGCGCCAGCGACTTCGGCAACAAGTTCGGACAGCCACTCATCACAGGCTCGGTGCTCACATTCGAACATGAGGAGAATGGCGAGCAATACGGCTACGACAAGGTCATCATGCTCGCCGGAGGTGTAGGCTACGGCACTAAGCGCGACTGCCTGAAGAAAGAGCCCCAGAAAGGCAACAAGATTGTGGTGGTGGGTGGCGACAACTACCGCATCGGACTTGGTGGCGGCAGTGTCAGTTCAGTGGATACAGGACGTTACTCCAGCGGCATCGAGCTCAATGCCGTGCAACGCGCCAACCCCGAGATGCAGAAACGAGCCTACAATCTGGTGCGCGCACTTTGCGAGGAGGATGTGAATCCTGTGGTTTCCATCCACGACCACGGTTCTGCAGGCCATGTGAACTGTCTGTCTGAGTTGGTGGAAGAATGCGGTGGCCTCATCGACATGACCAAACTGCCTATCGGCGACACCACCTTGTCGTCGAAGGAAATCATCGCCAATGAAAGCCAGGAACGCATGGGACTGCTCATCGACGAGAAGCATATCGACCATGTGCGCAAGATAGCCGAACGCGAGCGCGCTCCACTGTATGTGGTGGGCGAGACCACTGGCGACGCCCATTTCGCCTTTGAGCAAGGCGACGGTGTGCGTCCATTCGACCTGGAAGTGGCCCAGATGTTCGGCCACTCGCCCAAGACCTTTATGAGGGACGAGACCGTGGAACGTAAGTACGAGGATGTGGCTTACAACGAGGCTGACATCGAGAAATATCTGGAGCAAGTGCTTCAGTTGGAGGCTGTGGCTTGTAAGGACTGGCTCACCAATAAGGTCGACCGTTCCGTGACTGGCAAGATTGCCCGTCAGCAGTGCCAGGGCGAGTTGCAACTGCCATTGTCTGACTGTGGAGTGGTGGCACTCGACTTCCGAGGAGAGAAAGGTATTGCCACCGCCATCGGACACGCTCCTCAGGCTGGCCTTGCCGACCCTGCCGCTGGCAGTGTGCTTTCGGTGGCAGAGGCGCTCACCAATGTGGTTTGGGCTCCGTTCGCCGAAGGTCTTGACAGCGTGTCGCTCAGCGCCAACTGGATGTGGCCTTGCCGTTCACAGAAAGGCGAGGATGCACGTCTGTACGCTGGTGTGAAAGCCCTCTCCGACTTCTGCTGCGCCCTCCAAATCAATGTCCCGACGGGTAAGGACTCCTTGTCCATGAGCCAGCAATATCCTGACGGAAAGAAGATTGTGAGCCCTGGTACCGTCATCGTGAGCGCTGGCGGCGAGGTGTCCGACGTGAAGAAGGTGGTATCTCCTGTTCTCGTCAACGACCCTGAAACCACGCTCTATCATATCGACTTCAGTTTCGACACCTACCACCTCGGTGGCTCCGCTTTCGCCCAAAGTCTGGGCAAGGTGGGCAGCGACGTTCCTACCGTCAAGAACCCACAGTATTTCAGCAATGCCTTCGACGCCATTCAGACTCTCATCAACAAGGGTCTTATTCTCGCCGGACACGACATCAGCGCGGGCGGACTCATCACCACTCTCCTCGAGATGACTTTCGCCAACACCAAGGGTGGTCTGCATATCGACCTCAAGGGCATTAAGGAAGACGACCTGGTGAAGGTGTTATTCGCTGAGAACCCAGGTGTTGTGATTCAAGTCAAGAATGACGACAAGCATGAGGTGAAGAAGATTCTCGAGAATCAGGAAGTGGGATATTGCTCCATCGGCCATCCTGTCGACGAGCGCAAGATGCGCGTCGTGAAAGACGGACATCACCTGCTGCTCGACATCGACCGGCTGCGCGATGTGTGGTACTCCACATCTCATCGTCTCGACACCAAGCAGAGTTTCAATGGCATGGCTGACGAACGCTTCAAGAACTACAAGAACCAACCTGTGGAAATGAAGTTCACCACCAGCTTCACGGGAAAGTTCAAACAATATGGCATCAACCCCGACCGACGCAAACCGACAGGCGTCAAGGCCGCCATCATCCGTGAGAAAGGCACCAATGGCGAGCGCGAGATGGCCTATTCACTCTATTTGGCCGGTTTCGATGTGAAAGACGTGATGATGACCGACCTGGTGAGCGGACGCGAGACGCTTGAGGATATCAACATGATTGTGTTCTGCGGTGGATTCAGCAATTCCGACGTGCTTGGCAGCGCCAAGGGATGGGCTGGCGCATTCCTCTTCAACCCCAAGGCCAAGGCTGCCCTCGACGCCTTCTATGCCCGTAAGGACACCCTCTCGCTCGGCATCTGCAACGGTTGTCAGTTGATGATAGAACTTGGACTCATCAATCCCGAGCACAAGGACAAGGCACACATGATGCACAATGTTTCTCATAAGTTCGAGAGCGAGTTCATCAGCCTCGCCATTCCCCAGAACAACAGCGTGATGCTCGGTTCGCTGAGCGGCAGCAAACTCGGTCTGTGGGTGGCTCACGGGGAAGGCCGTTTCTCCCTGCCTTACGACGAAGACAAATACAACGTGGTGGCTAAGTACAACTATTCGGGCTACCCAGGCAACCCCAACGGCAGTGATTACGACGTGGCTGGTCTGGCAAGTGCCGACGGACGTCATCTGGCAATGATGCCTCATCCCGAACGAGCCATCTTCCCATGGCAATCGGCTTACTATCCTCTCAACAGGCTGCACAGCGACCAAGTGACCCCATGGATAGAGGCTTTCGTCAATGCGCGCAAATGGATTGAGGCTATTAAGGGCTAACACCAATGACCTTAAAGCCCCTAAAGCTCTTAAAGACCTTTAAGCCCTAAAAAACAGCATAATTAGATGTCTTTAAATACAGAGATGTTTCTGTCATTCGCCAAAATCGGAACCTTCACCCTCGGTGGAGGTTTCGCTATGGTGCCGTTGATGGAGAGCGAGATTGTAGATAAAAAGCACTGGCTGACCAAAGAGGAATTTCTCGACATCATCATTGTGTCGCAGTCTTCACCTGGCGTGTTCGCTGTGAACATGGCGAGCCATGTAGGTTATAAGAAAGGTGGCAAGATGAGCAGTGTGGTGGCCGCACTCGGTGTGGTCGCCCCATCTGTGTTGATTATCCTGCTGATAGCCATGTTTTTCCAGCAGTTCAAGTCCATCAGATGGGTGGAGAAGATGTTCATGGGCATTCGTCCTGCTGTGGTGGCGTTAATCGCTGCCCCTGTGTTCACCATGGCAAAGTCTGCCCGTCTCAACAAGCGCAATTTCTGGATTCCCATTGTCGCGGCCCTCTTGATCAAATGCTTCGGTGTGTCGCCCATCTATGTGATTGTCGTGGCGGCCATCGGGGGATTCGTCTATGGTAGATACACGAGAAAACAGGCGAAGAAAAACAACCAACCACAAAAAGACTGACAGATGATTTTCTTGAAATTATTTCTGGTATTCTCGAAGATTGGCATTTTCAATTTCGGCGGTGGCTATGCCATGCTCTCACTGATTCAGAACGAGGTGGTGGTGAAGCACCAATGGATGACAATGAGTGAATTCACCGATATCGTCGCTATCAGCCAGATGACGCCTGGCCCCATTGGCATCAACGCTGCCACATACGTGGGCTATACAGCGGTGGTGAACGACCCTGCCGGCTATCCAGCATGGATGGGGGTGATTGGCGCCATCATTGCCTCACTGTCGGTATTGTGGCTACCTTTCCTGTTGATGATTACCATCAGTAGTTTTCTTCTCAGACACAAGAACGCCCGATGGATCAACGACATCTTCTCCGCGCTTCGGCCCGCCATTGTGGGATTGATAGCCGCTGCGGCACTGTTGCTCATGACCAAAGACAACTTCGGCAGCATCACAGAATCTCCCTACGTCTTCTGGTGCAGTGTTATCATCTTCGGTTTCGCTTTCGTGGGTACACGCCTGTTCAAAATCAACCCCATCTTCATGATTGTGCTATGCGGACTGGCAGGACTACTCATCTATTAAAACCAAGGTAAAAACATGACTGATTACATTTTCGAACTGAAGATGAAGGTTCGCGACTACGAATGCGACCTGCAAGGCATCGTCAACAATGCCAACTACCAGCACTACATCGAACATACACGTCATGAGTTCCTGCTTGCCCATGGCATCAGTTTCTCAGCCCTTCATGAGCAAGGCAGTGACGCTGTTGTGGCTCGGCTGAACATGCAGTTCAAGACTCCTCTCCGCAGCGGCGACGAGTTCGTGTCGAAACTGTACCTGAAGAAAGAAGGACTCCGCTATGTCTTCATGCAAGACATCTTCCGGCTGCCTGACATGAAAGTAGTGGTCAAGGCACAAGTGGATACCGTATGCCTCATCAACGGACGATTGGCTGACAGCCCACAACTCAACGAGGTGTTCGCACCTTTCTTCCAATAAAGCGTCCTTAAAGTCCTTAATGACCCTAAGACCTTAAAGCCCCACCTCTCCTCATGGACACCAGCGAATTAATCAATGTCATGACCCTGAGCGGCCTGTCAGGACTCGGACTCAACAACGCCTGCCAACTCTACAGGCGTGTGGGTTCGGCTACAGCCATCATCGAGCATCGTGACGACATCCTTGACATCATCCCTGATGCCAACCCTCGTATCCGTGAGATACTCAGCGACATCTCACAACCCATGGCAAGGGCTGAGGAAGAACTGGGGTTCATAGAGAAAAACCACATCAAGCCCTTGGTGATTGGCGAGGAAGGTTATCCCATAAGGCTGGCTGAATGTGAGGACGCGCCTCTGATTGTCTATTACTTGGGCAACAGCGACCTGAACACGGCGAAAGTAATCAGTATAGTAGGGACACGCCACTGCACGGAATACGGGCGCTCACTATGTGAACGTCTCGTCCACGATATCTCGCAGATATACCCTGACACGTTGATTGTCAGCGGACTGGCCTACGGTGTGGATATCGCGGCACACCGCGCCACACTACTCAACAACATGAGCACAGTGGGTGTTCTTGCCCACGGACTGGACACCATCTATCCCAACCTGCACCGGCATACGGCCTCGCAGATGGTGCATCAAGGTGGGTTGCTGACCGAATACATGAGCCATTGCCTCATCTCCAAAGGCAATTTCGTGCGTCGAAACCGCATTGTGGCTGGCATGAGCGATGCCACCATCGTGGTGGAGAGCGCGGAAAAAGGCGGTGCGCTCATCACCGCCGACATCGCTTTCTCTTACAACAGGACTGTAGCAGCATTCCCTGGGAAAGTGGATAACCCCTATAGCGCTGGATGCCACAAACTCATCCGCAAGAATATAGCCTCTCTCATCACTTGTGCCGACGACCTACTGGAACTATTGCAATGGGTCACCGACAAACCCTCCAACAACCAGCCTCGTCAATTGGAGTTGTTCAACGAATTTACTGACGATGAGCGGAAAGTCCTTGATTTCATGAAAGACAAAGACGATGTGATGGTCAACAGTTTGGTGGTGGCTACAGGACTGTCGTACGACAAGTTGATGTCATTGTTGCTGGAACTTGAGTTCAAGGGCGTAGTGAAGGTTCTTGGTGGCAACCGCTACAAACTACTCTGAAGCAAATAACTCGTCATTATGAAACAAGCAAGCAACTACATCATCCTGGGGCTCTTCGCCATTGGCGGTATCACCATCTGGCTCATCACTGGGCAAGCCACAATGTTGGCATTCAGTCTTTTCGTTATCATTATCGCATCCATCATTTGGTGGAGCGAGTTGAAAAACAGGAAAGAACCTATACCTGAGGAGACTCCTACAATCGACAACCTCATTGAAAAGTATGGGCAACCCGATGATATCATTGTCACTGACCCCACCCATGCTGAAGAACCACAAGGTGCCATACTGGTCTATCACGATACGTTGGTTTACGACCAAATGGAGATACCCAAAGCCGACATTGTCGATTTGACATTCAACAATGCCATGATTCCCTATCTCCCCGCCGACTATCAAGTCATCATCACAACAAAAGACAAGAACCAACCGCTTGTGCGCATACATACAGGAAACGATGCCAACTGGGCACAAGAAGTGATAGTCGCCATCAAGAGAGCTTACTCCAATAAAGGCCAATCTGAATAGTTCAAAAAGCAAAGACGCTGACAAGATACTTGCCAGCGTCTTTGGTATAGGAATGGATATTCTCTTATTCCTTGGTGTCGATAGCCTTCCAAATCAG
>CACYEC010000068.1 GCA_902773225.1 uncultured Bacteroidales bacterium | reverse complement strand
GGTCACGTACTTCGTGTCCAGCCTGTTCATCAACTTGATGGACGACATCTCGTCCAAGGTGATTGGCTTCAGTTCCTTGAGCAGGTTGAGGATTCTTTCGTCATACGTCATACTCGTTTGTTCGTCTTAGTTATTGTCAGGTGCATTTTAGTTTATGGGGAAAATCGCTTGATTTCCTCTTCAATCAACAGCGTCGGTTAGTCATAAAATGATAGTAAGTCAGTTTGTTGCAAATTGCACTGCAAAGATAGTGTTTTTTCAACACTAATCTTGCTTTTTAAGGTTTTTTTATTACATTTATTTCAAAATGAACAAAAAAAGTGGAGGCCATGCGGCCTCCACTTTGAAAGTAAGATTCAAATTAAATCCGTTTAGAGTATAATCAGTGAGGTGCAGGTCATTTGATGACGACCTTTCGTCCTCCGTGGATATACAGGCCTTTCACTGTGGGCTTGCCGTTCAGTTTTCTGCCGTCGATCATGTACCATTCGTTGGAGTCGTAGTTGCTGGAGTCGGCTTTCAGCGCGATTACTGGTGTGGCGTTTTCCTTGCCGAATCTGAGGCTGAAATGATTGACACTGTTCTGTCCGTCGAGATCGACTGTGAAGTATGCGCGGAAGGCATTGACTTGGAAATCCGCCACAGTAGGATAGCAGAGTTCGTTGTTGGCATCAAGATAGAGGTTGGCCGTAGTGTTGGCTTCGAGTTGTGCGGGTGCGTATGTTCCGATGAACTGTGCCTTGTTGAGCCCATTGTTTGCTGACTCTACGGTTTCGGGTTCTGTTGAAGTGATGGTAACGCCGGTGAACGTCGGGTTCTGGATGGGTTCTCCGATTGTGTTCCACTTCACGATGCAAGGCTTTCCAGCAGTGAAGCCCTCCACTTCGTCGAAGAAGACGTAGAGGGTATGGTCGGATGTGTCGAATCCGGTCTGCTTGTTGTTCTCGTATGTTCCTTCTACATTCAGTTCCATGATGGTGGCATCGGCGAAGTCACCGCTCTTGTCGGCATTGAAGGGCAGGCAGAGTGTGTTCCATGCGCCGTCGCGGTAGAGATAGCGGTCTTGCAGTGTGACGCTGACCGTCTTTCCATTGCCTTCATACAATGCCAGTATGTCGCTGTTGTCGTCTTCGTTGTTCAGGATGACGTGATCCAGCGTGGTGAATGATGTTGATGTGCTCCAAGGAGTAGTGACATTGGCGTCGATGTTGCCTTGTACCTGTACTTCGTAGATTATCCCAGGCTGCAAGTTCTCGAGTGTGTAAGGACTGGTGACATGTTCTATTGTCGCAGTAGAAGCAGGAACGATTACATCCTCAGTGGTGACAAACACGCCAAGCACATCATTACAATAATTATTCGACGAGGCTCTTGCATAAAGTGATAGTGTACCGCCCAACTCAACATTTGGAATCACCAGCCAGTTATCGGGTGTCAAAGGAGTCTCGTTGATATAACTATCGGAGAAAATACCATAGTTTCCATTGAAGTAAGGATTACCATTACTGTCGGTACCAGATGCGTATCCAATACTCCAAGTATAACTGTCGCCATCGGCATCAATGTTAGCCCAAGTCGAAGGCACAGTGGAATTCTCGAAGTCTTCAGAGAATACAACAGAACCTGCAGCATTGGTCAACGAGATGTCATCCACAAGCACCTTAAACTCGTTATAGCAGTTGTAATGCCTGATGGCTATCGTTCCTGTGCCACTATATTGGCTGAGGTCGAATTGGTACTGCGTCAACACTGTAGTTGGTACGAAGTCATTGCCTACTTGTTCGAATAAACTTGTGGCGTTTTGTGAGAATTGTTGAGGAACCGACAGTCTGATGTTATAGTCATCCTGGTAACCCTCCCAACTGAGTGTTGCGGTGTTGTGTGTGATGTCGCTGGCAATCAGAGTATTGGGTATATCTGTATCAGTATGGGTTGTGAATTCGGTTCCTACCCAATCAGAAGTTGTGTTTTCATATACCGCCTGCACTTGTACTTCGTATCTTGTGCCGGTGTTCAGTCCTGTGAGTTCGTATGGCGAAGTGACATCTGTTATTGTCTCAATCCATTCATTCTCGACATTGGGGTTACCGATGAAGATGTCGTCGATGAAGAAAGCGAAGCAATCGACAGACACGCAGTTGATGGCCAGTCTGATGGTTTGACCGGTGTAGTCAGA
The DNA here is from genome assembly GCA_902773225.1 of uncultured Bacteroidales bacterium. Taxonomy (GTDB): domain Bacteria; phylum Bacteroidota; class Bacteroidia; order Bacteroidales; family Bacteroidaceae; genus RUG11857. The sequence goes on along the minus strand of CACYEC010000068.1, from coordinate 3,628 downwards.
GAGGTCGTATTCATATTTGGTCCATGATAAAGGTGCTTCGATGTAAGCGTCTTCTCCACCCGCTAAATAAGCGTCGAACGTACCGTCAGTACTTCCATAGACACCTACTTTGAAACGTTCAAGACCATATTGGTTTGTAGCTGATCGTGCCCAGAACGAGAACACGGTGCCTTGTGTGATTTCGATTTCGGGTGAAATGAACCAGTCGTTGTTCTGGGTATCATTGTTCATAAAGCAGCCGAAAGCATTTCCACCATGTGCAGTGAAACTACTTGTTATGCCGTTCTGGAAAGCGATAACAGCCCCAGTATAATATTGGTTTGTAAAAGATTTATTATTGATACCATAAGTGGAAAGACCATCCCCGTCGTAAGTGGTGAAAGGAGCGAAGTTGTCAACCACCCAAGGTTCAGCCGATTCGAAGTCATAATACAAGCCATTTAGTTTCCTGTAGCGCAGGTTGTAACTGGTGGCATTGTCATTACCGGTCCAAGAAACGGTGGCGGTAGAGAGAGCGGGCGTGACAGCCAGATTTTGTGGTTTAGGTGCGAATGTGCAGTTCACGTGATAGGTGTAGGGCTCGCTCAATGCACCTGAACCGGATAAGATGACCTCACCGTTGACATCATACACGATGTATGAGCATTCGCTGGAATAATCACCACTTACCCAGATGAAATTGATGTCATGGTCGTTGGGGACATCGACGCTATAAGTCTGTGACTGATTAGCGTCTGCGTCCTCTGTGTTTTGCAGAGTAGCGAGGATTGTACCAGTAGGAACATCCACCACCTGTATGGCGTTTCCAGTCCATCCGTCGCCATAACTGTCGGTCAGTTCAAGTGTGATTTGGCATAAGTCGAAAGACACTTCTGTCGTGAATGTCACGGGTGCAGACCATTCGCTCACTTGGTTGCCGTTCTTGGCGCGCACTTTCACCGTGTAAGTTGTTGCTGCTTCCAGGTCGTTCAACGTGTATGGGTTGGAGACGTTCTCTATAACAGTGCCGTTGACATCGATATCGAACACACTTTCCTCGCTGGTCCACCTCACCTCGGCAGTTGGTCCTCCATTATAGTTGACGGTGAGTCGCGTAGGCCTTTGTACAGCAGGTGCCTCTCCTGGTGTGTAGTCGAAAGTAGTGTGAGGGAGGAAATTCTGTTGAGTAATTCTTGAACTGTAGCCACCCAAAGAAGCACCATTAGCAGTGTCGCCCACCCAGGTACAAGCTTTATAACTTCCTGTTGCGGTTTGGTTGATACCCACTAACAGGTTGCCGCCATTATATAGATAGGGTGTGTTGAAGACAATGGTCATCTTACCATCGTTAGCAATGGACAGGCTGCCGGAATAGACCTTGTCCAAAGTGCTCCAGTCTTTGAGTGTGTTGTCTGCGAATGTGGTTTCCTCCACTTCCTTCAGATAGACATCGAACTGGGCATTTCCCCATCTGATAGCCGATGTAGTGGAGGCATAGAAGGTCATTCCGTTGATGGTGCTGTTGTACAAGTCCTCGATATTGCCTTTTGGAATGATGAACTGGCTTCTGCTAAGTTGATCACAGTAGTATCCATACACAGGGACAAAACCGTTGGACGTGGCGTCAGTGACTTCGATAGAGGTATATATTTGGGTGTTGGTGGTATAATAGCCTCCTTCAGATGGCAGCCAGTAAATGATGTCGTATGTACCTGTTTCTGTAGGGATGAATGGTATGACAACATCTTTGGTTTCTCCAGCAGGAATGAAATAGTTGCTACCCTCAAGAAAAGAATTGATACCGTTGTATCGCCGACCGAGATAGATATCTCCATCGTAGTCTTCCGAACTACGGTTGGTGACATTCACTGTGACATTAACCGGCATATAGCATATAGAAGTATTGCTGCTCGGTGTCATGCTGTTCACTTTCAGGTTGATGACGTTGGGTGTGATGCTGGCCACTTTTCCGCTTTTTTCAGAACTTTGTATGCCGATAATGGCATCTTGTCCGTAGTGGAATCCGTCGTCGGAAGAGCTTCCTCCGATGCCCTGCTGCTCGGGATCGAGCGCCGAGAGGACAAAGTATTGGTCGCTTTCTCCGCCCCATCCCCAGTTGATGTGGAAGAAGTCGGTTCCATCTTCGTATCTGTATCCATCGCATACGAACTCATGTCCTCCGCCGGATGACATTCCGCCATAAAGAACAGGGCGTTTGTTAGCCAGTTCGTGGTAGATGAGGTCAGCCCATTTGTCGGCAGTATAGAAACTGCGGGAGACAAACTGGGTCGTTTCATTATTGTAGTCGAAATAGTTTTTGAGCGCTTCGGCTATCATACTGGAACTTGCTCCCGACGATGGTCCGTAGTCCATTTGCACTGCCCAACCGCAATACTGCATCAGAGTGGCTACTGCCTCAGCGGTAGCACCAGTGGTGTTGTTCGTATAAGTGTTCGACATGTTTGCCCAGTCGAAAGTGGTGGTAGGCAGTGAAGACAGGTTCAGTCCGTAAGAGTCTGTTGTATATCCAGGGATTTCGGCTGTTGGATCAGTGGGCCATTGGTGGTAGTTCATCACCTGTGCCATGGCTGTAGCCACGCAACCAGTAACCGACCTGTATCCAGTTCGATATAGTGGGCATTTGTTGTTGTAGGGAGCGCCTTGGTCCCACTTTGTCTCGATTAATGGTTGGATTTCGTTTGTGCTGTGTGTGGCATTACGCTTAGGAGCGTTGCTCACAGTCCCCCCCGTTCCTTGCTTTTCCTGCCATGCGATTTGGTCTGCGTAGCCCTGTAGCCATGCCTTCATGTTGTCGGGTATGTTTTCAGGGTCGAACGAACCTGTGTCGCTGAAGCCGAGGATGGGGACGGTGCGTTCGTTGTTGCTGACGATGACGAATCCCCCGTCATCGGCCACATTGAAGATGTAGAGGCCACTCACCTTGCTGGTCATGGTCAGCGAGGATGTTTTTCCTGCGGCCCTTTTCTGTTTGTTGACTGTCGTTTCATGGCTCTCCATGAATTTCTTGGCTCTTTGCAACGCCTGTTCAGGTGTCACTTCCTGGCCCATTGCTATTGCCGTTGTGACAATAACAAGCATCAGTAGTAATACTCTTTTCATTCTTTTCTTTTTATATTTATATGAATATTCTATTTATCACGAATTATTGAATTATCGAATTATTATTCTGCTGATATTAAGAATTTTATGGAATTATCGATAAAATCGCAAGCGATTTTTAGAAGTAACCTATACATTATTCTTCTTGTCAATAAAGCTTTTTTGTTACAAATCAACTTGCAAAGTTAGCGTTTTTTTTCAGTGTTTTACTAGTAAATGTTGTTTTTTTTTACTATATTCGTGTTTTTGCATAAAAATAAGAAAGAGAGTGTGTCAAAAAAGGCACACCCTCTTTCAGAGCAGGATTCAAATCAGACCCAGTTAGTGTTGAATCAGTGACGTTCAGGTCATTTGATGTGGTTGCTGCCAGTGCGGACAGATTCAGATTTCTTGCAATATGACCTAACAAAATAAATATTAAATGCAAATTTATTAATTCCTATTTGTTTTGCAAAGCAAATACTGCTTTAATGTCGTTCTGGACGTGCTTATTGAAAAAAGGGCGTTCCTGAATTCAGGAACGCCCTTT
>CACYEC010000067.1 GCA_902773225.1 uncultured Bacteroidales bacterium | reverse complement strand
TGTCACCCTGCTTTTGCTCCTCACCTTGGTGTCGTTCTGGACGGAGATGGTGTTCTTGGCATCGTCCGTGATGATGTTGATGACACCTCCCAAGGCATTCGTACCATAGAGGGTACTCGATGCGCCGTTGAGCAACTCTATACGTTTGATGTTCTTCACGTTGATGCGTTGGAAAATGTCATCGCCAGCCATATAACGGCCGTTCAAAAGGAATACGAAATAGTCGTCGCCCAGACCGTTGAAGTTCAGGAATGTACCCATGCCGTTGGTCATGGATGTGAAGGTCGGGGTAAGAAATTGCAAGGCTTCTTCCAGGCTGGTGGCGTTGGTGTTGGCGATTTCCTGCTGTGTGATGACATGGACGGGGACTGGAGAGTCTTTCAACCTGTGATGTGTGCCTGTTCCTGTCACCACCACCTGACCGATATTCACATGACTCTCATGCAATGAGATGACTATCTGAGAATCACTCCCCTCAATGGTTTTGCTTTGGGGCTCATAACTGACATGAGTGAAACTCAATACATGTTTTTCATCGGACAGCCCATTGATGCTGAATTCTCCAAGAGCATTAGTGACAGATTTCTGCATACTCTTATCCACACGTATATTCACGCCCGAAATGGGGCGATTCGTACCTCCATCCACTACCTTACCGCTGATAGACACTTGAGCCATTAAGCGTAAGGACATGAATGTACATAATACACTCAATAAAACAATTCTTTTCACGTTACCCAAATAGATGTAATACCGACTTATCCGGCAACCCTGTTCCCGAGGTGCTATGGATATTCATTCACAAATGGCAGGTTTCCTGACTTTCCCCTGAAGAACGCCTTCCCAAAAGTTCTTGATGTTTTCTACTTCTTAAAAGCAATGGCTATCCTTATGATAGTCTTTACCTTTGTGATTCAGAAAACGACGAGAATCTCTCAGTGGCTCTCTTTGTTCTTTCACAAAAACTGGAGATTACAGTAGCGGGCACTGTTCAGGTTTTTCACCTGATTCCCTTTTATATCCCAGACCGAAATCCAGAATATCACCAATTGCACTGCAAAGTTACGAATAAGTGAGCGAAAAGCCAAATTTATTTGGACTTTTCCGAACGGGAGTAATTTCGGCGAAGCCAAATTACGAATAAACGAGTGAAATGCAAAAGGAAAACTTGTTTTTCTTTTCATTTCCGAGTGAGAGTAACTTCGGTGAAACCAAAGTCACTTTTTTTTTATACTTTTGCAGCAAATAAGGATAACATCAAAACAATAGGTATGCAATCCAACGTCATGACAGATTCCTCATCTTTCCTCATTGCCGCCACCAACTCTGGTTGTGGCAAGACCACTGTGACTATCGGACTGCTCAGAGCCTTGAAAAGAAAAGGCATTGCTGTGCGTCCCTACAAATGCGGTCCCGACTATATCGACACACAATATCATCGGATGGCTTCAGGTGTGGATTCCGTCAATCTGGATTCACGCTTCACCACACCCGAGCATCTGCGAGAAGTTTATGCCCATTACTCATCTCATGTCAATGTCGTGGAGGGGGTGATGGGACTTTTCGACGGTTTCGACCGCGACCATGGCAGTTCGGCTGAAATCGCATCAATGATTCATGTTCCTGTTGTCCTTGTCGTGAATGCCAGGAGTATGGCTTACAGCGCAGCTGCCATGATTCATGGATTCTCCTCTTTCCGCAACGATATAAAAGTAGTGGGCGTCATCTTCAATCAAGTGGGTTCAGAACGGCATGCCTCCTTTCTTCGTCTGGCTTGCGAAGATACGCATATCCCTTGTTTGGGCTGTATTCCCCGAATCAAGGAAATGGAAATGCCATCACGACATCTGGGGCTGTCGCTCGAGAACGAGCGGCAGATGGAGGCACTGATTACTTTGGCGGCCGATACCATGGAAAAACATGTCGATATCACCCGCCTCCTGTCCTTAACATACTTAGACTCAGAATTTTCATCAGATTTAGGAAATCATTATCTTCCGAATACCCCGATTCTGCCAATCAGTCCTGGCAATCTGAGGATTACTGTGGCTCGTGATGAGGCTTTCAATTTCACCTATTTGGAAAATTTAGACCGGTTGAAAGAAATGGGGAACGTGACTTTCTTCTCACCCATCCATGACGAGCAACTGCCAACCACCGACTTGCTCTATATTCCTGGTGGCTATCCTGAGTTCTTCTTGAAAGAACTGGCGGAGAACACAAAGATGAAAGAGAGTGTCCGCGACTTCATAGAAAACGGTGGAAAATGTCTGGCGGAGTGCGGTGGCATGATGTATCTCTGCGACAGCATCATCGGCATCGATGGCATCTCCTATCCCATGGTGGGTATTCTGCACCAGACTGCCACCATGCAAGGCATGCGACTCCATCTCGGCTACCGACAGTGGGAAGGTGTGGCAACCAATGGAACACCTTATTCCTTCAACGGTCATGAGTTCCATTACTCACGCATCCTTGAAAACGAAACACCTGTCTATCGCCACAAGAACCTCCGTGCTTCCTATATCCATCTGTATTGGGGAGACAAGAATCTGTTGGCGTTATGGGAATAAAGGATTTTAGTACCGCCTTTTAGTTGATTTTTGGCTTCAGTTCGTCGGGAGAGTCTTTGGTGAACATATCAACGGGTGGCGCCTGTTTGGTGAAAAGGTCGGTCAGACGTTCGGGTTCCACAGTGAAGACTGGCTGAAAATCTTTGCTTTGCATGTAGTTAATGATGGACTGCCGTAGTTGACGTGCCACAATCCTGCGGTCGAGGTCGCTACTGATGTCCATACTCGTCATCACCACCTTGCCTTTCAGTACGTTAGCCTCGAGGAGCATACCGATTTTTCGGCTGACAAACCAGGTGTCGATGCTTTGGACAATAGGATGGAAACCCTGAGGAAAATCGCTCAATTGCATCACTTGGGCATTGTGGAGCAACTCCCACCAGTTGAGGTTACTGAAATCATCTGTAGGGAAGTCGCGGAAGATAGGATGCTGACGGTCGATATAGGCACCAGTAGTGTGGGGTGGACGCATCTTGAACCAACTGGTGTTCCAGAACACAGGCAGATAGTGTTGCACCACATCTTTGCCGTAGGAAATCTTGCCAGGGGAGGCAATCAGTACCTTGCCGCCTTTCTTCAATACTTTCAGAGCCTTGGCGTCCAGTGTGTCGGTGATGTAAATGCCATCTTCTGAAGACTTCTCTTCTTGTTTGTCGGGATAAACCCAGAAATCCCAGTGGTTGTGATGGCCATCCATAGTCACGGTCAAGGTCATCTTCTCCGCCTTCTTGATGTCACTCAAAGGCAAGGGAATGTCGCCGATTTCGTTATAACCCACAGCGATGTCCTTGCCACCGCCTACCACACCTTGGTGTGCTATGCTTCCGTCCTCGTGGGTGATGCGGTAAGTTGCGTTCTTGCCTTTCAGCTCCTGTCCTGTGTAATTGGATATGGCGATGCCTACTATGGCGTTCTCTGTGTTCTTGAAAGTGAATTTCGGGAATCTCGCCAAAGGAACCAACTCAGAGCAAAACTCAGTGAAATCGTTGGCATTGCAGTAGCCTTTCTCACGGAAAAACACGTTCAGCACACCAACAAGGGCGGTGCCCTGACCACTGTAGTCGTTAAGGCTCAGCAGTTGGAAACCAGCATAGTCGGGGGTGCGGAAGATGCGTTCCATCTCGTATTTGTAGCAGAGGGTTTGAAGTTTGCCGCTGCTGATGAGGAACTTACGCGCCATATCGCTCATGTCATTGTCGGCAAGGATGTCACGGAATATCTCGAAGTTCTTGGCGTGGTTCACTCCTGTGTATTGGCTGATTTCTTCAAAATCGGGGAAGGCGCACCACTGACCACATTCGTGGGTGACGAAGGGCTCGTTGATGGCGTAGGTCGTTCTGGTTGCCTTGTCGTAGAAAGAGGTGATGCCAGCGGTGAAGTCGTCCATCGACTGAGGGCGTTTTCCCCAGTCCAGTCCTCTCGCACCTGCTTTCACATGGTATTGGTTGTGGGGTTGCCATTGCCAGCCGCCACCCACCGACGCACCTGTATAGATGCGGCGGGAATCGGTTTGTTTCCAGTAGTCCACAAAGTCCGATACCCAAGCGACCCAGTTGCCACGAGGTTCATTGCCAGCGCAGAGCATGGTGAACGAGGGGTGGTTACCGTAGGTTTCAGTCATCTTCTTGGTCTCATCCATCAGATAGGTGTCGATTTTCTCGCCTCTACCGAGCGATACGCCATGGTTTGGCCAGGATGGACCTTCTGGTTGAAGGTAGATACCCACGATGTCGGCGGCTTCGAAAGCGGCTTCTGGTGGGCAGTAGGAGTGGAAGCGGACGTGGTTGAGTCCGTATTGTTTGCAGATGCGGAACACGCGTTCCCATTCAGACTTGTCGGTTGGGGGGTAGCCTGTGTTGGGGAAACAGCAGTTCTCCACCGTACCACGGAGCATGGTGCGCTTGCCGTTCACCAAGATTTGCCGTCCATTGATGCTGATTTCACGCATGCCGAACGTGGTTGTAGAGGTGGCACCGTTGTCGAGAGAAGCCTGTAAGCGATAAAGGGAAGGGGTGAACTCATCCCAAAGTTCAGTCAGTCCGTGGATGGTGGCGGTGAAGGTCATGCCGTTGTCGTCTGGTCGCTTTGGGGAAAACTGGATGAGGGTGTCTATTCTCTGTTGCTTGTCGCTGTTGAATAACTCAACATGAATTCTAATAGGCTGGGTGGCGATTGTCTTTTTTTGATTATTCCGATTTTTCCGAACAGTCTGATTATTCTGATTACTCAGATTGCTATGACCAATCTTCACCACGATTTCCGCGCTTTGTTCACCTATCTTGGGAAAAACATCGATATGTTCAATGTACATGGCAGGGGTGGATTGCAGTTCCATGCGTCCCACGATGCCGTTCCAGTCGCCCTGAGTCTGGTCGGTCACACTGTGCGAGTCCTGGCCTACACCTACTTTGTCTGGGTCGTTGTCCACTTCGATGAGGATTTCGTTGCTTCCAACGTTTACATATGATGTGATGTCGTAACAGTGCGGTACCGACAGCGATTCCTCACTGCCTACCAGTTTGCCGTTCACCCAAAGTGTGGAGACGATGTGTGGACGTTCCAATAATAGGGTGATGTGGCGGTCTGCCCATGTCGAGGGGATATCTACCTTGCGACGATACCAGGCTTTGCCCACATAGTGGCGGTTCGGGGTCAGGAAGAACGGAAATTTCACGTTGCCCCGCTCCCTGTATTTCTTCATGTAAGGGTTGAAGTAGTAAGACGAGTCATAGAGCGAACCCACCCATTGCGTCTCGGCGGTCACTTCATCTCCCTTGTCGCGCTCAGGCATGGAAGCGGGCAGGAGGATGGTATCATCGAACTTGATTCTCGACGAAAGTGATGGTGTCGCAATTTCATCGCCCTTTAGTTCGTTGGGACCAACGACGTTATTGATTGTAGCGAATTCCCATTTGCCAGCCAAGGAGATGTTGTCCTGGGCGTATGAGAAAATGATGGCCATGAAAGCCAAAGTGGAAATAGTGGTTCTGAGGTTTATCATTGAATGTAGGTCTCTTAAGCGTTCCCTTCATTATGGGGTAACTGGTTGATGTTTCTGCAAATTTAGAAAAAAAAGCGGACTTACAGCACTGTTGGATAAAGATTATTGATGATTTATGAAATAAAAGATAAAATTAAATATTTTGGGTGAAAAACATTTTATATGTCATCCATTTATGGCTGAGAATGTTTATTTTTGCGTAAAATTGCAGATGATGATGAGACTTCTTTTAACTATTTGTATGTTGCAGGCATGGGTGTTTTGTGCAGATGCGCAGACGCGTCTGACTTCATGCCTTAACCAGCGCGACTTTCGTCAGCACTGGCAGGTGGAGTCGGAATCAAAAGACTATACTCTGCGTTTTCATGGCGACACTTTGGAGATGATAGCCCCTAAAGGCTTGACTCTCTGGAGAAAGGAGAGAATGAATGGTACAGTCGACATTGAGTACGACGCCATGATTGTGGTCAACGACAGCACCGACCGACTGAGCGACCTCAACTGCTTCTGGATGGCCACCGACCCGCTGTATCCCGACGACATCATGCGGCGGGCGAAAGAACGTGGCGGTGTGTTCAAGAACTGCTATTCACTCCGTCAGTACTATCTCGGTTATGGAGGCAACTATAACTCAACAACCCGTTTCCGTCGCTACCGAGGTGACGAGGTTCAAAATGGTAAGGTTGTCAGCCAAGATAACTCACCCGCCATTCTCCGTGAATACACAGATGCCGAACACCTCTTGAAGCCCAACCATTGGTATCATATCCGCATCCATAATCAAGGCAACAAAGTACAGTATGAGATTGACGGACAGCGGATTGTCGATTTTCGAGACCCTGAACCACTGGCTGAAGGATGGTTTGGTTTCCGCACGACCTTATCCCATGTCAAGATTACAAACTTCCACTGCGATTATGGTGACCCGTATGAAAAAGGTGTACCGCTCCAATGGATTGGCGCGAAGCCAAACGGTGCCAAGAATGTGAGTTTTGGTGTTCCTTTTCGGCAAGGTGAAGTCACTAAAGCGTCAAATCTGGAGTTGTTGGCTGACGGTGGTGCCTTGTCTGCCGACAAATGGGCTACTGCCTATTGGCCTGATGGAAGTCTGAAATGGGTTGGGTTGGCAACTACCGTTCCTTCGGGTGTCCAGAACTTAAAAGTGGTGTGTGAAAAATCTGGAAAGGCTGGAAAATCCAGTCATCCCACCATCAACGTTCAGGATGCAGGTCATTATCTCCTCGTCTCTACAGGTGCTATGAATGCTTATATCCCGAAATCGGGTGGGGTACTGGTCGATAGCCTAATCGTTGGCGGGAGAATTGTCGGTGAGCGTATGTGCTTGGTTTGCACCACAGCGCCTTCTCCATCAGTCAATGGCAATGCGAATAACTACCTGCATCAGTATGTCAGCAAGGTTACTGATGTGAGGATGGAAAACTGTGGAGATATTCGTGTGTGCGTGAGGATTGAAGGTACTCATAGTGATGTCGAAGGAAGGGAGTGGCTGCCTTTCGTCGTCAGACTTTATTTCTTTGCAGGTTCAGACGAAATGCGTGTCGTTCATTCTTTTGTCTTCGATGGCGACGAGAATCGTGACTTCATCTCTTCGCTTGGTATCAGAATGGATGTGCCGATGAAGGGCGAGCGCTACAATCGTCATGTCGCCTTCTCTGCTGATGGCAGTGTATGGAGTGAACCTGTGCAACCACTTGTGGGGCGCCGATTCCTGAACACCGTTCGTCCTGCTTCCACTCAAACGCCCACTCAACCATTCAATCCTTCATTCCAAAACTATGAGCGCATGCAACTTCAAGGCCAGACCATACCTCCTTACGCTGAATTCGACTCCCTGAGCAGGACTTTGCTCAACAGTTGGGCAACGTGGGACTGCTACCGCATCTCGCAAACCAACCCTGATGGCTTCTCCATCCGCAAGCGGGCCAATCACCACCGCCCGTGGATTGGCACAGAAGGTGGTAATAGGGCTGACGGTTGTGCATTTGTGGGAACGACTGAATATGGATTGGCAATGTGGATGAAGGATTTCTGGCAGTCATACCCGTCTGGAATAGAAATCTCAGGAACCACTACCGACAAGGCTCAACTGACCGCTTGGTTGTGGAGCCCCGATGCCGAACCGATGGACTTGCGTCATTACGATGATGTGGCACATGGACTTGATGCCAGTTATGAGGATGTGCAAGAAGGACTCAGCACACCCTTCGGTATTGCGCGGACCACAGAACTGCTATTCAAGGCGACTGACGGGTATCGAGGCAAGACAGAATTCTCTTTGTTGGCTCGCGAGATGGCACAGACTGGTGTGTTGATGCCCATTCCGCAATATCTTCACGACGTACAGGCATTCGGCGTGTGGAGCATGCCCGACACCACTACCATTCTGGCTCGTCGGGTGGAGAATAAGATTACCGCTTTTGCGGATTACTACAAGAAAGCCATCGACCAACACCGGTGGTATGGCTTCTGGAACTACGGCGACGTGATGCACGATTACGATGCCGAACGACATTCCTGGAAATACGATGTGGGTGGCTATGCCTGGGACAATACCGAACTGGCTTCCAATATGATGCTCTGGTACAACTTCCTCCGCACCGCCGACCCCGAACTATGGACTTTGGCAGAGGCCATGACACGACACACATCGGAGGTGGATGTCTATCATCGAGGCGATTACGCTGGACTGGGCACTCGGCATAATGTCAGCCATTGGGGCTGCGGTGCCAAGGAAGCACGTATCAGTCAGGCGCTTTGGAATCGTTTCTACTATTACCTCACTACCGACGAGCGCACAGGCGAACTGATGGAGGAGGTGAAGGATGCCGACCAATTACTCTACACACTCGACCCCATGCGTCTGGCACAGCCTCGTAGTCTCTATCCTTGCACTGCGCCTGCCCGACTACGCATCGGACCTGACTGGCTGGCATACGTGGGCAACTGGATGACGGAATGGGAGAGGAAACGCGACACCCACTACCGCGACAAGATTCTGGCGGGTATGAACAGCATCGCGGCTCTGCCTCACGGTATTTTCAGCGGGCCTAAAGCCTTGGGCTACGACCCCGCCACAGGCGTCATCACCTCAGAGTGCGACACCAGTATGCAGAACACCAACCACTTGCTCACCATCATGGGCGGTTTCGAAATGATGAACGAACTCATCCCTATGCTCAATCATCAAGAGTGGAATCGGGTGTGGCTTGACCATGCCACGCATTATCGCAGGAAGGCTTTGGAAATCAGTGGTAACCGTTTCAGAGTTGCCCGCTTGTCGGCCTATTCTGCCTACTTGCACCACGACCACGACAAGGCGATGGAGGCATGGAATGAACTCGTTGGCGGCAGGCGTGGACGCAATGAACTCGATGTGGTCAGACTGCAAACCGATGTGCCAGAGACCTTGCATCCCATTGACGAAATACAGGGACTCAGCACCAACTATGCCGCCACCTGGACACTCGACGCCATCTATATGCTCGAAGTTTTACCCACTGAATAAGACTAATTTACTCCTCTTTAACTTCCTCTTTAACTTCCTCTTTAACTCCCCCTATAACTTCCTCTTTAACTCCCTCTTAATAATAACTCCCTCTTAATAATAACTCCCTTTTAATAATAACTCCCTTTTAATCTTATGAAACGGAAGAACATACTTATTCTGACACTATCTGTCTCAGCCGCCTGCTGGATGCCATTATCACTGACGGCACAAAACAAAGTAAATGACTCCACTACGCCCTTGCATGCACTCCAACCTGAATACAAATACGGCTACGGCATACCATCAGCCGACAGTGTGAAAGCCACTATCGACCGAGTGGCGAACTACCTTGAGGCTGTCACTCCGGCCCGACTCACCGATAAAGCCACTGGACGCGCAGTGACCAATTACGCTAAGATTGACGCCAACACCCGTATTGAGCAGGGCGACTTCCGTCTGACGAGTTATGAGTGGGGAGTGACCTATGCCGCCATGCTGACCGCCTACAAGGTCACGGGCGACCGTCGCTACCTCGACTATACGGTCAGTCGCTTGCGTTTTCTTGCTGATGTTTATCCCCATTTCCGAAAATTGAAACAGCAAGGTAAGTCCATCGACCCCTTGATGGAGAAGGTGGTCGCACCTGCGGCTCTCGACGATGCTGGTGCGGTCTGTGTGTCGATGATTAAGGCGATGAAAACCGACCCATCTCTTCCTCTTGACCCTTTGATAGAGAATTATATGGATTATATCCTCCACCACCAATACAGGTTGGCTGATGGCACGCTCGCGCGTACTCGTCCACAACTCAATACCCTTTGGCTGGATGATATGTTCATGGGCATTCCGCCCATCGCTTGGTACGCCACCTACAAGACTGAACGGTCGAGTGAACTGATGAATGAGGCTGTAGGTCAGGTTAAGAAGTTTGCTGGCAGAATGTGGGTGGACGATAAGCACCTTTTCCGCCACGGATGGGTGGAGGCGATGAACCCGCATCCCAGTTTCTTCTGGGGACGCGCCAACGGGTGGGCGTTGCTCACTCTTTGTGAGGTGCTCGACGCTTTGCCTTCCGACC
>CACYEC010000066.1 GCA_902773225.1 uncultured Bacteroidales bacterium | reverse complement strand
GTGACCGTATGTCCTAAACTTATACGATGTTTAACATCGGATATTTAGAACATTATCCATAATCTGGTGCAAAGGTAAGAGGCTACCTTCGACGGCCATGGCCACACCATCTGTAACGGCTATGCTTTGAAATCATCCTATTTCCAAGGCTATTTCCAAGGCCTTTTTAGATCTCTTAAAGGAGGCTATATCAAAGACTTGGTCGTGCGTGACTATCATGTCATAGGCGATGGTGGCATTCTTGATGATACCTATGCCGGCATCATCTGTGGGCAAGCTTCCCCGGATTGGTACATCGATCAGAATACGAATACGCGTGTTTATATAGGCTGCAAATTTGAAGGCATACGCGTCATCGACTGTACTATAACAGGCGCTGCGACCTGCGTTGGTGGCATCATTGGATTTGCAACTGAAGATCCCTCCGTTGACGGAAAATACTATGAAAATGGTAAAGCTATCATTGTTGATAATGAGGCAAGAGTGCAATGCATTGATTGTCTGGTAATGAATTGCAATATATCCACAACAGATAATATAGCAGGCGGCATTATTGGCAAGGCAACGCTTGCAAACATTGAAAGGAACCGCGTCATCAACACCACTGTCAAAGGTGAGGATGACTATGCCGGTGCCTTGCTTGGGACGGATAAGTCAGTAATATTTCGTGATAAGGACTCTTATTCCAACCAGGCTCAGATTAATTTCAAAGACAATCTTGTCTTGAACTGCTCCGTCAACGGTGAAGATGAAATTGGCGGTGCCATCGGTCGGTCCTTTCCGCGCCTACTTCCAGGCCACGGATGCCAGTGCTGATGCCCCCAGCCTCTCCACGATGTTCAGCGGCTACTACAACCCTGGCGAGGGTGGTGACCCTAACGCCATTGAGCCCGTCGTCCGCACCATCGACCGTGACGGCACCCAGCGTGTCTTCGACCTTAGCGGCCGCCGCATCGATGGAAATGTGAAGAAGGGCATCGTCATCATGAACGGTCGCAAAGTGGTCGTACGTTAAAAACAATCCGAGGGTGCTTTGCACCCTCGGATTGTACTGATGTATGGGATAATCCACCCGACCCTTCGTTTAGGCTAAAGCGGACGTTGGGGGTCGGTTTGTACGCTTTCTCGTGATATTTCCTGCTCTGAGATTCAGAAAGGGCTTTAATATCTTTTGCAAGATGGGAAAAAGTTGATTTGGTAGAGATGTACCATTTTGTTTCGATGGTCACAGCCTGAAGCATGGGCTGGCCTTCTTTGTTTTTGACGGGGATATCAAGTCCAAAAACCAGTACGGGAGTGTTCAGTGATTCTCCTGCAAGATAATTTGCAAGCGAGGGTATCTGTTCTGCTTTTCTGATTCTTTCCTTTTCATTTAGATAAGGGGCATTATAACCAATCGTTTCCTCTGCAAGTAGTGGTAAGTAACAAAATTCAAGACCTTGGTTGCGGAATGTAATCCTCAGCCAGTTATAGTTATTCTTTATGAACTTGTTGAGTCTCTTATGATAAGATTGCTCAACATAAATTACTTGTCCCTCTACAGGCGCAAAAGGTAATTCCTTGAATGATAATTCTGTTGGCATAAGCATTCAATTACTTGAGGAGGACCGACAGAGAGTTAATTGGAGGTGGTGGTGAGGCAAGGACGCGATATTGGGCTGCTGCCCCTCCCACAGGCAGCAGCCCAATGTCGCTACGATAGCCTTTATCTCATTTTACCAGCACCTTTCGACCGTTGATGATGTAGATGCCGTGTGTCGGGTTATCCACTCGGCGGCCTTGGAGGTCGTAGATGACAGCGGGCTTGTCGTTTCCGTCCTCTTCAATCATCTGGATGGCAGTGGCGTCGCCGAAACTGAAGGTGAAGGAGTTGACACTTGAGTTCGCATTTCTGACCAGATACGCCTTGTTGGCGGGAATGCTGGAACCCGTGAACTTGTGGAATCCCATGTATCCGCTGTTCACGCCTCGTCCGAGTGTGTAGACTGTGCCGTCGATGTCTGCAAGTGGCAACGGTTCGATGGTGCCAGACAGGCAGTTGTCGGTGATGGGTGCAATCTCGTCGGTGGTGGTTTCAAAGGCAAGTGTTCCAGGGTTGGCCATGACAATAACCGGTGTGTTGGCAGGCAAAGCGTTTCTCACTCTGACAAGGTTCAGCACAGTGCCATTGATGGCATTGACATAGAATATGCCGAGCAGGTTCTTGTCGTTGGGTAGCTTGACTGCATGGTCAAGATAAAGGGTTGAGATGCCGGCATTCGTGATGTTGAGGTTGAAGTCGGGTGTGAGGTTGTACTTGGGAGAGAAGGTGATGACACCGTTTTTCACTTCGGCCTTGTAGCATTGTGGGTCTCCCCAAATGGAGTGAACGATGTGAGGTGCATCGGAATTGTCTCCTTTGTTGAACATGGCGATGATGTAAGTTTTGCCGTTTTCGAAGTCGGTTGATGACAGGCCAATCTGACCGCCTAAACTTAAACCCTCAGTGATATTCAAGTCTGTTAAAGGTGTGCTTATTAAAGTCTTGATGTAGTTGAATGTGTTGTCGAAGAGTGCTAATCCCAGTTCTCCGTCATATCCTCCGACACCATCTTGCTCATAGGTGGCGTCTGCACTATAGCAGTAGGCGCCAAATTGGACGTTCACAGAATTGTTGACATTGACACTGGTTGAACCGATATTGAATAGAAAACCATAGAAGACATCCTCTTTCTGCTCCCCGAAACTCTCGGGTGACACTTTATAGACCATCGACTGTTCGTCGTTGTAAGAATATTTGGTAGTTCCCACCTTAGGCGTGATTGCGTCAAGGGCGAAATATCCATCTCCGTTGCCGTACCATCCGAAGTTGAAATGGAATTTACCCTGTTCATTTACGCCGTCGAGGATGAACTCATGTCCGCCAGTCGAACTTGAACCTCCGTAAAACACGGGGTGGCCGGCCTTGAGGTCTTCGATAATCATCTTTTCCCATTCATCGGCGGAATAATAGATTTTCTCCTTGAAGCACACGTCTGACTGATAGCCGAAATAAGTTTTCAGGGCGTAAGGAATATTCACATCGACGGCACCTGAAGCACTGGGACCGTAGTCCATCGACACAGAGACACCACAGGCGTGCATCAGTTTTGCCACTTCTGCTATGCAGTCGTCAGCACTTGAGCTGTTGTAGTGGCTGAGCATTTTGGTCCAGTCGAAACTGATGTTGTCGAAATTGAGTGTTTGCGCTATGTTGTTGGACGTCGATGTGTAGCTGAAGGTCCCTCCTTGGCACTGTGCGGGTTGCTGGTAGTAGTTCAGCACCTGGGCCATGGCAGTGGCTATGCATCCCGTGACACATCTTGTACCGTTGTGTTCCGGACATTCGTTGTTGAATGGAGTTCCCTGTCCCCAACTTGTCTGTATCAATGGTTCAACGGGGGTATCGACAGATGTAGTTCGGATGGTCACTTTGTCGGGATTCTCGACCATGTATTTGTACTGCTTCTCGTAACTGTTCAGCATGAAGAGCAGTCCGTCGGGTGCGCTGTCAAGGCTGAGGGTTCCGTTGTCGGAATAACCGAGGATGGGCAACATCCGTTGGTCGGCCGACACGATGACGAATCGTCCGTAGTCTTTGTCATTGACGATGTATGTGCCGTTGAGGCTTGATGTGTTTCCAGGCAATGCCATCTTGGGTTTAGGCATGACGGATAGGATTCCCGTCTTACCGTATTCGGTTTGGAAGAAATCTTTGGCAAGGCGTAGAGCCTCGTTCCCACTACGGTGCTGGGCGTGTAACGCACACGACACAACCAGCATGAGGGTCAGTAAGTAGGTGAATTTTTTCATAATCGTATGTTTTTTTATTTTTTCTCAATTAAAAGCAAAAATAAAGAAAAAAAGTCGAACGACATGAACGATTATGGTTTTTATTGCAAAAAACAGGCAATTATTCATAGTTGGCCTGTCCTTATTTGGAAATGATTTGTTTGGCAATATAAAAAGCGGACACAAAATGTGCCCGCTTTTTGAATATGGATAAGAACGGATTGACTAATCCTCGCTGAGTGACACAGCGTAGCTCTGTGACTTGCCCGATGGATCCTTACCCCAAATCCAGAGGGTCTGCTCTGCAGAGTTGCTAGCGTTCTTGAATGCAGTCTCCATGTCTTCCACTGAGCGGATGTTCATGTTGTTGACCTTCAGAATGATGAAGTTTTCCTTGATGCCTGCATCCTTGAGTTTTCCGTCCTTGAGTTTGCTTACCTGAACACCGTAACTGAGGTTGAGGCTCTCTTTCTGCTTGTCTGTCAAAGGCTTGAACTCAGCTCCGAGCACCGTGAGATTGTTGGCTTTCACGACGTTGGTGTTGCCGTTGGAGTTTTTCAAGGTGAGTGTGGCGGTCATTTCCTTCTTGTTGCGCATGAATCCTACCAGCACCTTGTCGCCTGGGCGGTAGCGTGTCACAGCCTCCTGCAGTTCGCTCATCTTGGTGATTTCCTTGCCGTCAACCGAAGTGATGACATCGTCCTTTTTCAGTCCGGCGGCCTTGGCGGCTCCGTCGTCGGTCACTTCTGCCACATACACACCCTTGTTGGTTCCGAAGTCGAGGTTCTTGTTGCCGTTCTCCTTGGCTTTCTCGCCGTCAATGTAGAGGTTGAGATCCATACCGCTGATACCAAGCAGTGCGCGTTGTACGGTGCCGTATTCCTTGATGTCGGCCACCACTTTCTTCATGATGGTGGTTGGGATGGCGAAGCCGTAACCCGAGTAAGAACCAGTCTGGCTGTAGAGCATGGCGTTGATGCCCACAAGTTCGCCCTGTGCGTTGACAAGTGCGCCACCACTGTTGCCCTGGTTGATGGCGGCATCGGTCTGGATGAAGGATTCGATGCCGTTGCGCGATGCACCTAAATGACGTGCCTTAGCGCTCACGATTCCAGCGGTCACGGTAGAGGTGAGGTTGAAGGGGTTGCCCACGGCAAGCACCCATTCGCCAACTTTCAGCGCGTCGGAGTCGCCGATGGGAAGGGTGGGGAGTCCTGTGTCGTCAATCTTCACCAATGCGAGGTCGGTGTCGGGGTCTGTGCCGATGACGCGTGCAGAGTACTCACGGTTGTCGTTGAGTGTGATGGTGATTTGGTCGGCGTCAGCCACCACATGGTTGTTGGTAACGATGTAGCCGTCCGAGGAGATGAGCACACCTGAACCGGCTCCCTCGCGTTTGGGGGTCTGTACGCGACGGCGTTGCTGTCCGCCGTTGCCACGGCCGAAGAAGTCACCGAAGAAATCCTCGAAGGGGTCGTTGTATTCTATCATCTGTGTCTTGCTGTTCTGCACCACCTTAATATATACCACGGCGTTGCAAGCCTTTTCTGCTGCAGTGGTCAGGTCGATGTATTGCATGGGCTGGTTGGCTTGTGGACGCGACGACAGATTCTGTTCAAGCGTCACATCTTTGCCTTTGAGGGTGGTTTCGGTCTGCTGACCATTTTCTCCATCACCACTGAAGGCTGTACCCGATGCGGCAGAATAAGCGAAGGCACCAGTCACTCCTGAAGCAAGAGCCACTGCCGCTACGATGCCATAAAACTTCTTAACTGATTTTTTCATGTCTAAATGTATGTTTAATTGTTAATTTTATAGTCCATTTAACTTTTTCGACGTTAAAATTACATCAAAGTTTAATCATGACAAACCTTTTTTTGCCCGAATTGCTTCGTTGTTGATAAAAATTAACATTACCCTTGTTTCGCTTAACGTCGGTTATCATTCCAACGCGGGATTTTCACGTTTCTTTCACACTTCGCGATTTTAACATTTTGACCGTTGACCATTAGATAAAATGCTCACGCTCGACAAAATGAGAACAAGTTCTCTTTTGTACTCACTTAATCGCATTTTTGACCGTTGACCATTGGCTTCGCCTGAAATGCTCACGCTCAGAATAGAACAACGCTGGTCTAAAACCTTTCTACCAATAATTATGCCAGTAAGGGTTTTATGGGGGTTCAATGCCATTTTTTCCATTCCATGTACAAACTGTCAGCGGAATGACATGATTCTTACGCCAGAGGCCTATCACATAACTTCCATGAACGTAGCGTGTTTACTTCCATTTTTACTACCGAAAGATGAATAAAATAACTGAATTTTCCCACCATTATGAAGAATCGTAACATACTGATGCTAAAAGCGTCATCTCTTCATAACCGAGGGTCGGCACGACCTTCGGTTCAAATAGCGACTCACCTAAGCACACTGAAAGTGTGCCCCATCTATCATGATGGGCGACCCTGGGTCGATTATCCTATAAGCCAGTACTATTCGGGGGGGCAAAGCACCCTCTGTTACTGAGAGGAGACGATTTCAGCGTCTTTCGTATATCCACCATGAAGGTGGGAAACTTCAATAAAAGAATAATAGGATTGTTTTTGCGTAATGAGAAAAAAAACTAATTTTGTAGTTTCATGGAGTGAAAAGCTCCAATACGAACAACATAACATTTTTGCTTATGGCAGAGAAACGAGGATACCCGGTTGGTGTGCAGACATTCCAGCAAACGTATGACGGACATCTATAACCCTTGGAGCCTGATTTACGCTTTTGAGAAAGGTGACATAGGAGACTACTGGTTCTCCACCGGAACACCTACCTCGCTCATCCATATTCTGCGAGAGAAAGACATGGACATTCCCGACCTTGAGGGATTGGATGCGTCCTTGTCGCGTTTCAACGCACCCACTGAGCGCATCACCGACCCTGTGCCTGTGCTGTTCCAAAGTGGTTATCTGACTTTGAAAGCGTATGACAAAGAGTCAGACCTTTATACCTTGGGGTTCCCCAACCGCGAGGTGGCAACAGGATTCGCCGACTGTCTCTATCAATATTATGTTCCTCCTGTGACAGGCACCAAGGACCAGATGACCATTGCCTATCACCGTTTCAGAACAAAGAAAACAACCCTTGATGACTTCCTCGATGCCATCCGCAAGTGGTACTCGTCGATTCCTTATTCCATCACCGACCGTAACCAGAACGAGCATCTCTACCAGTCGCTGCTCTACGCCTTGTTGGTGGCTGTAGGAGCTGACGTCCATGCCGAGCAGCAGACGGCTAACGGACGCATGGACATCTCGTTGAAGATGCACGACGCGATTTATATCCTCGAGTTCAAGTACGACAAAACCCAAGATGAAGCCATCGAACAAGTGAAGGAAAAGGACTATGCCGTGGTATTCGCCTCCGCCCCGCGTCCCATATACGCTGTGCCGATGAATGTGGATGCAGAAAAGCGCACAATAGAGAAACCTGCTATCGTGCGCTTGAAATGAATTTTATTGAGTCTTATTTCGCTATTACGTCCTCGAAGGTGAAGTCCTTGATGACGATATCTGGTTCTTTTATTTTCACTGAATAAGTTTCGCCTTTGGTGAATTGGGGCAGTGAAAGCACGCTGTTGCTGCTGCGCATGGAGAATGGAATGACGAATGAGAACAGTTCCTTTCCTTTGGAATCCACACATACAATAGTCTTTCCAACGGGACAGGGGAGGCCGTTGAGGGAGGCTGTGCACTGCGTGTGTTCGTCAACCAGAGGAGTGGTGCCTCCGCCACCCATGGTCCCGCCCATGCCGAACACGGTGCCGCCAGTGATTTCCATGGGTGTGAAATCGCAGTCGAACGCCTCTTCGGGCGAACCGACTTGAGAACAAGCCACCACTTTACCGCCATGGACGACTATTCCGCCCTGACGAGGATAATTGGAATCGATGGCATCGTTGCCCACGCTCCAGACGAACACATCGCCGCCGTTGAAGATGATAGGTTGCGAGGAGTTGAGGCCGTCGTCCTGGGCTTTCACATAGATTTTTCCGCCGTTGATGGTGATGCCTTGTTTCCCTTCCAGTCCCTCAGCACCGTCGCTCGAGGTCTCAATATGGATGTCACCGCCATTGATGGTCACTTTTCCTGCCACCCTTATTCCCTTGGCACTGCCATCGTATTTCCGTTTGGCAAAACCACCACGACGTTCCTCTTTCTCATCCCCGAACAATATGTTGAGGACGGAATCGCTGACTTGGATGCGCTCACCGCCACCGCCGAAACCACCGAAACCAGGGAAACCTCCGAAGTCGGGAAAACCACCCTCGGGCATCTCGCCAAATGGGAAACCGCCGAAGCCAGCGGAGTCGGGGCGCTCGCCAAATCTCGGGAAACCACGGAAACCAGCGGAGTCGGGTCGTTCGCCAAATCTTGGGAAACCGCGGAAACCAGCGGAATCGGGTCGCTCGCCAAATCTTGGGAAACCACGGAAGCCAGCGGAGTCAGACCTCTCGCCGAAGGGGAATCCACCGAAGTCAGGGAAACCACCTTCAGGCATTTCACCGAACGGGAAACCGCGGAAACCAGTGGAGTCAGACATCTCGCCGAAGGGGAAACCACCGAAATCAGGCATCTCGCCGTCGCCGAAACCAGGGAATCCTCCGAAGCCGAAAGGCCGCTCGCTGACGTAACTGCCCGTAGTCTTGATATCAAGGGTTCCGCCATTGATGACCAAGTCGCCGTCGCACTTGATGCCTTTTCCTCCGTTGCCCGTCATGACGATTTTGATGGTTCCTCCGTTGATGGTCATTGTGGAATCAGATTTCAAAGCCCTCTTGTCCACACTCGACATGTTGATGTCCATGTTGCCTCCGTCAATGAGCATATAACTGTCGGTATTCAAGGCACTGCCAGTGGAAGAACGGATGATGATGTCGCCCGTCGATGCCTTCACCTGAAGGTATTCCTTAGCCGAGATGACATTCTTGGCATGCCCAGTCAATGTCAACTTTCCACCACCGCCAATCTCCAGGTGTCCTTTTGTATAGACACAGGCTTTGTGCAGGGTGTCGGTGCCGTCTTCCAGCGTGTTCTCAGTCCCTTTGTTGATATGGAGTTTCATTCGTTTACCGCATTTCAAGTTGATGGCGGCACCTTCATCTGTTTTCAGGTTCAGTCCGTCGAGCGTCACAGTCGCCTTGTACTTGCCGTTCAACTCGAAACTGCCGTTGGACGAAGAACCTTTCAGCACATACTCGATTTCTTTGCCAGTCACTTGGCTTTCCACCACTACTTTTGCTCCATTACAAGTCACAGAGATGTCCTTGTCCTTCACTTTCGATACCTTGGCGGTATTACCATTGTAAGTGATTGTGATTTTTTCTCTATCTGCTCCCGACACCATTCCGATGCAGGTCATCCACAACACGCAGCCTAATAATAGGCTGGTCAAACAATCTGTTCTCATACTTTTTTTATCCAATTTTTATGTGTTATTCATTTGACATGCCAACCGCGTAAAGGTTTAACTGAAGTTACGGTAGTTATAAATCCACTGAAGTTTCGGAAGTTATAAAATGAAGTTAAATAGGGAGTTAAGCCAGCAGTGCTGGTTGGAAGTTAAGCACTTTCGTGCTGGAC
>CACYEC010000065.1 GCA_902773225.1 uncultured Bacteroidales bacterium | reverse complement strand
GAAATATCCCGACTCCCCCAACAAGAACTGGAAAGAGTCGAACGCCTACCTGAAGCCAGGCGAGACTTACAAGAGCTATTGCAAGTTTAAGTTCGGCGTAGTGGAATAAGGTTCAAGGTATAGGAATTCCTGGGGTTTCCCAGGAGTTCCTATGATAGCTTAGGAAAGGGAAATAATATAAGCATAAACTATTAACTAAAAAACAGAAAAATAAACACAATGTGGAACGCTAAAGAATTTATCTGGCTCGACTGGGTTGTCCTTGTCGTGGGCCTATTAGGAGTGGTTGCTGCCGTATGGTATGCCATTTGGAAAGACAAAAAATCCCAGCAGGGTGAAGACTCATCAGCCTACCTTTTCGGTAAGGGCGAACCTTGGTACGTGATTGGTATGGCTATCTTCGCTGCCAACATCGGTTCAGAGCACCTCGTAGGTCTCGCAGGTACAGGTGCGAAAGACGGTGTGGGAATGGCTCACTGGGAGATGCAGGGATGGATGATTTTGATCTTAGGTTGGCTCTTCGTGCCTTTCTATCAGTTGCTGATCAACAAGATGGGCAAGATTATCACGATGCCCGACTTCCTGAAGTTCCGCTACACACAGCGCACAGGTTCATGGCTCTCCATCATCACTCTTGTCGCTTACGTGCTGACTAAAGTATCAGTTACAGCCTTCACTGGTGGTATCTTCTTCAAATATCTTTTAGGCATCCCGTTCTGGTATGGAGCTATCGGACTCATTGCCATCACTGCTGTCTTTACCGTATTCGGCGGTATGAAGGGTGTGATGACACTGTCTTCCATCCAGACTCCAATCTTGATTATCGGTTCGTTCCTCGTGCTATTCCTTGGTCTTTCAGTTCTTGGCGACGGTAGCATCACGAAGGGTTGGAGTGAAATGATGGCAGCTTGTAATGCCGCTCACGACGGCTTTGGAACCACCCACATGTTCCATACAGACCCAGCCGACCCCATGTATCCACAGTTCCCTGGTTATGTGGTATTCATTGGAGCATCCATCATTGGCTTCTGGTACTGGTGTACTGACCAGCACATCGTACAACGTGTGCTTGGACAAGTGCCTGGTGAAGACAACAAGGTCGTGATGGCTCGTGCACGCCGTGGTACAATCGCCGCCGGTTTCTTCAAACTTCTCCCTTGCTTCATGTTCCTTATCCCAGGTATGATCGCTTATGCTCTTTCTTTGAAGACTGGTAGCGGTATCGAGATGGACATCACCAACCACGAATCTACCGACGGTGCTTTCGCCATGATGGTTAAGAACATTCTTCCCGCCGGTATCAAGGGTATCGTGACCATCGGTTTCGTTTGCGCACTTGTTGCCTCTTTGGCTGCATTCTTCAACTCCTGCGCCACCCTGTTCACTGAGGACTTCTACAAACCAATGAAGAAAGGTAAGAGCGAGGCTCACTATGTATTCGTAGGTCGTACTGCAACAGTTGTTGTTGTGCTTCTGGGTCTGGCATGGATGCCTATCATGATGAACATGGGTAACCTTTACTCTTACCTGCAGGATATCCAGTCGCTCATTGCACCAGCAATGGTGGCAGTATTCACACTCGGTATCTTCTCTAAGAAAATCACACCTAAAGCAGGTGAATGGGGTCTTATCGGTGGTTTCCTTATCGGTATGCTCCGACTTGTCACAAATGTCATCACCGATTCGGGAAAGGCTGCAATGGACGGTGCTTTCTGGAGTGCCACTGAATGGTTCTGGCAGACCAACTGGCTCATCTTCGAGTGCTGGCTGCTCGTATTCATCGTCATCATGATGGTGGTTGTCAGCTTCTTCACTCCCGCACCATCTAAGGAACAGATTGATGCTATCACATTTACTCCAGAGTTCAAGAAGAGTATTCGCGAAAGCTGGGGTATCTGGGATATCCTCGGTTCACTCCTGGTTGTCGGTCTCGTCAGCTGCTTCTACTGGTATTTCTTCTAATTGTCAATTCAAGTTCAAGTATGTGGGAGAGAATCCCACATACTTGAACTCAAATCCCGGATAATCTGGACAGTCCGGAGATTCCGGAACACTCAAACACCCAGAAAAAAACACTTCAGATGCCCAATTTCTATAACGAGTACGAACGTTTCTTTGTCTCTGTCGATTGCGTGATATTCGGTTTTTCAGGTGGCAACCTGAAACTGCTGATTCAAAAACGCCCCTACGAGCCAGGTCTTGGCGAAGACTCCCTTATCGGTGGTTTTGTTGGCAAAGACGAGAGCGTTAATTCCGCCGCTTCACGTGTCCTCACCTACTTCACAGGATTAGAGAATGTGTATATGCAGCAACTCGGCGTTTTTGGAGAAGTGGAACGCGACCCAGGTGAGCGAGTGATTTCTGTAGTGTATTACGCCTTGATAGACGTGCACGAATACAACGAACATCTGTCGGAAAAGCGCAATGCCCGATGGATAGACATCAATGACCTCCCCCGCCTTTGCCTGGACCACAACGAAATGGTGGAAAAGGCTCGCAAGGCACTCAAATCAAGAATAAACACCGAGCCTATAGGCAGCAACTTGTTGCCCGAACTCTTTACCCTGAGCCAACTCCAGTCATTACATGAGTCTATTTTGGGGTATGCAGTTGATAAACGCAACTTCCGACGTGCCGTACTTTCCCACGGCCTCATCGAACGGACTGAGAAAGTCGACAAGAAATCATCGAGACGTGGAGCAGCCCTCTTCCGGTTCTCCGAATTGAGGAATTGATGTCGGCCAGTCCAAAAAGAAATTGTTAACCAGTCAAATACTCGAAAACAATTATCGACTTGACGAAATAACGAAATGACGATTAAACGAAATAACTATATAACGTTTGACGTTATAACGAAATAACGATTTAAGAATCGCAAAAGCAACGAAAAGACACAACCAATAAAAAGTTATTGAATATGTTAGAAGAACTCAAACAGAAAGTATTCAAGGCCAACCTTGACTTGGTGAAGCAAGGTCTGGTCATCTTCACTTGGGGCAATGTCTCGGGCATCGACCGTGAGAAAGGTCTCGTGGTCATCAAGCCGAGCGGTGTCAGTTATGACGACATGAAGGCCGAAGACATGGTCGTTGTTGACCTCGAGACAGGCAAAGTGGTCGAAGGCGACCTCAACCCCTCAAGCGACACACCAACGCACCTTGTCCTCTACAAGGCATTCCCAAATATCCAAGGCGTGGTACACACCCACTCCACCTATGCTACAGCCTTCGCCCAGGCAGGAAAGGACATTCCCAACATCGGCACCACTCATGCCGACTACTTCTACAAGGACATCCCCTGCACACGCGACATGACCGAAGCCGAGGTGAAAGGACAGTATGAACTGGAAACGGGCAACGTCATCGTGGATGAGATTCTCAACATCCGCAAGATCAATCCCGACCACACCCCAGCCGTAT
>CACYEC010000064.1 GCA_902773225.1 uncultured Bacteroidales bacterium | reverse complement strand
TTCCTTGATTCTCAAAGAAATAATTACCATGTTCAGAGTCTGAGGCGATGCTCATCGGGGCTCCGGGACTTGTCCAACCTGTCACGGTGGCTGAGCTCTCATAATCCTGACTGTAAATCATGTTGGTCAGTTCTTTGCTGTTGCCGTCAAGGTCTGTGAATACGGCAGAGAGGTTCGGATAGATGGTTGTGCCACCCTTATCCGTTGCAGTTGCCTGGATTTTCACCGTGGGATAATAAACGTTCAGGTCGGTCTCGTTCCATGCAGTGCGTGTGATGCTGGCCATCTCGCAGGTGGTTGCCTCGCCGTCGCCTATCTTCAGATACCATTTGCCGTCAGACTGCACGAGCGAATAGTCATAACCATCAAGGCCCTCAACCACGAAATCGGTCAGACTACCGGAGATGGTGGCCAAGTTGCCCAGCAGATACATGCCGTCAGGGAGTGAACCTTGAGGAACAAACTGTATCACTGGAGCAAGATAAGTAGGACCGTAATTTGTCCAGGCATCGCCGGTTTTGGTGTCAAGGGTAAGTTTGTTGATATTCACGTTGTCTGCTGTTCCGTCTGTAAAGAGGTCGATGAGCAGACGGGAGCCATAGTTGAGCGTGAGGTCGGTCGTCGTTATGTTGCCTTTCGTATTGCTGCCGCCAGGATTGATGGTGGAAGCATAGAGGGCCTCGATGCCCTTGAAGAACTTTCCGTCATTCGAAATTAGGGTCGTGTGGCGGTTCATCCATACTGGGCTGCTCTCGAGTGTGCCGTTAAACTGAAGCGTACCGGCCCATATCTGTGTCTTGCCGGTATAGGTATGCACTACAGGGTTCAGCACCAGCGTGCCGTCGCCTTGCTTCACCAGGTTCATGCCACCGGCGAAATAACCGTTACCACTGATAGTGTGGGTATAGTAAGTGCGGTTGATGGCGGGAAGATTTGACACGCCAATACTTCCGTTGGTCTTCACCTTCGTACCGGTCGTGCCGTTCACGTCTGTTCCCTGCACCCAGCTCGGGGCATTGTCCACGAATACCCAAGGGTTCACACTGTCGTTCAAGGTTATGCTCATGTTACCCGTCTGGGCTGCCAGCAGTTGCTGGCCGTCGGTAGAGCGTGATAGGGTTGCCCCGTTGCCGATCTCTGTCCTGCCTTGCATCGTATAAGGCGGAGGGGCAACAGTATATCCTTCCAGCTCTCCGAGGAAGTAGCTGAGGTGGGGCGGCTGGTTATAGGCGTGCATCTGCCATACCATCGCCTGGCGGTACTGGTGGTCGAACCAAAGGCTTGGCATATTGTAGGAGGTACCCATTCCCGTGGTATAGACACGGACGTTCTGACCGCAGCGAACCACAATCTCCTCGCGCCAGTCGCCTATCAGGTCGCCCTGGAAGCAAGGAGCATTCTTCGACCAGTTGTTCATGTTGCAGCCTGAGGAGGTGAACAGACGGCCTACGCCAGGTTTTTCAATTTTGGCTTCTCTCGCATTTCCAGGAGAGTTCAACACCTCCGAACAAAGGTCACCATCCCAGTAGATACGGAAGTTAAGGTCGCTCCAAGCGATAAAATCACCAAGAACGGACAAACTACCATTGGTCACACTGCTCATCATCGAAGAGCCTACTGAACGGCCCTGACTGCCGGGATAGCTGTTACTGAAATTATCCATCAGCGCACGGCCGTCATCTTCTGTGCCGGTATGTTTCCACAGCACTTCACTTGTCGTGGCATCGCGGTAGTTACTGCCATAATAGGGGCCGTCCTCCAGACAACCAAAAAATTCCAGGCCTTTGCGATAGGGATTAAAGTCACTTACGTGCTGGGCATCCCCATGCTGGAAGCCTGTGGTGCTCAAACCTTTACCATTGTCGTCGATGACCATCGAACCATACACGATCTCGTCTCTTCCGTCCTCGTCAACGTCCGCTACCATGAAGTTATGATAGCCGTTGCCATACCAAGGACTGCTCGAGTTATTGCAGGCCCATGTCCATATCTGGGTCCACTGATGAGAGCTGCGGTTCAGGTCCATCGCACACATCTTATGGCGGGTGTAAATTCCGCGCCCCAAGAACAGACTCGGTTTGCGGCCGTCAAGATAGGGGGCTCCCATAAAATATTTGCTGGAGCGGTGTCCGTAGTTGTCACCCCAGGCCGACGCACTTTCTCGGGTCAGCGGGTAAGTTGTCACTTGATAGGGATTACCCGTCTGACCATTCAGATAAATCAGGTATTCGTTTCCTGTATTCGTGTAGGTCAAATTTGCGGTATGTGTCACCGAATTTCGGGTGTTCACACTGCTGCTGCCTATCAGGTAGGTGCTGCCGTCTGATTTATGGATGATCATGTTGTCGGCACCACGCAACACCACCTCTGCCTTGCCGTCCTCATCCCAGTCGTAGGCGATGATGTTCTGCTCGGTGTTACTGCCGCTCACCATGTTCGGACCAAGGTCTATCCACCACATCCTTGTGGCGGCACCGGTCTGCCAGTTCACGTCATAAACATCAAATATGGAATATTCTGTTGTGTTGGATGCCAGATACAAGTCGTCGTCATCTGTTGTGTTAATGCGCTTGATGATCATTTCAAGCTGGCCGTCACCGTCCAAGTCGGCGAACTCCGCGTCGTTATTCTGATAATGGCTGGTCACGTCATTCCCGTTGCGGTCATACACATTCGACAG
>CACYEC010000063.1 GCA_902773225.1 uncultured Bacteroidales bacterium | reverse complement strand
TTCCGCAAACAACTCATCGACACCTACTGCATTGTCTGCGGAAGTGTGTTCGAACCCACCCGCTGCTCGAAAATCATCAACGAGATGGTGGACAACGTGTCGGACATGATGCGCCTGACGAATGAATCGCCCAACAACTCGGCCAACTCTCTGAAGACAAACATCAACAACCGTCTGAACACCGCTATCAACAACATGAAGGGCTACAGCAGGATGGGGCTCACCAGCGTGAGTCCGATGAACGTGACACTGAGTGTGAACAACCAGAACGCGCGCATCCTCATCAACGACATCCAAGTGCCCACCAACTACTTCCGCGGCAAATTGTTCGCTCCGGCACGCATCAAGGCTGTCGCTCCAGGTGGCCTGAAGTTCATCGGATGGAAATCGGGCGCTGACAACCGTGTGACCTCAACCGTCTTCGCCAAGCAGACCAGTTGGAAATATTACGACAAAGGCTCGCTGGACGGACAGTCATGGTACAGCTCCGACTACACCGACTCCTCATGGAGCGCCGGCAAGTCACCCTTGGGCTATGGCAACGATGCCTCTAAGTTCAACACCCGTCTGGATTACGGTGGCAACTCCAGCAACAAGAACCCGACGCTGTACTTCCGCCGCAGCCTCTACCTGGCCACGGCTCCCGATGCCAACGACCTCATGCAGCTGAACTATACCGTAGACGACGGTTTCATCATCTATGTGAACGGCAAAGAAGCAGGACGCTACAACATGCCCTCGGGCAAGGTCAACTTCAACACCTTCGCCACCCAGTACAACGACGACAACCCCGACGGCACCCTTGAACTCGACCCGACACTCTTCCAACGCGGCACAAACATCATCGCCGTGGAAGTACACAACAACGCCGCCAACTCCACTGACTCATGGTTCGATGCAGAACTGATGTTGAGCAGAGTGGACGCACCCGACGACAACTACTACTCCACCGAAGAGGAGATAGAACTCACCAGCAACAACCTGAGCCTCATGGCTTGCTTCATTTCCATCAACGACGACGAGCGCGAGACTGACTCCATCATGCCTGTCCGCATCAACGAGGTGAGCGCCTCCAACAGCATCTTCGTGAACGAATACTTCAAGAAGAACGACTGGGTGGAACTCTACAACACCACCGACGACGACATCGACATCGAGGGTATGTACCTGAGCGACAACCCCAAGAAGCCGCAGAAGTACAGAATCACCAAGGGCGACACCAAAGTCAGCACCATCATCCCTGCCCATGGTTTCCTGACAATCTGGTGCGACAAACTGGAGACTCAGGATGAACTGCACGCCGACTTCAAGCTCGCCGCCGAGGGTGGCACTGTGACCATCCAGGCCAGCGACGGCAGTTGGACCGACCAACTGACCTATCCCGCACACGACGGCAACAGCACTGTGGGACGTTATCCCGACGGCAGCAACAACCTCTATCTGATGAACGTACCCACATTCGACAAGTCGAACGTGATTTCCAGCTACGCTAAGGAAGTGGACAACACGAAGCAGACCGTCGATGTGAAAGACGTCATACTGGCCACCAACAACGGCTTGCGCATCTACTTCAACAGTCCTGGCACACTGCTCATCAAGAGCGACGACACACGCCATGCCGACGTGACCGTCTACAACATCGCCGGTCAGACAGTGATGACTGAGAAAGTGGATTTCACCGACCGCCGCGCCCAAGTGGAAGTGTCGGGACTGCAGCCTGGTGTCTACATCGCCAAGGCCACCGATGAGGAGGACAACACCTGCGGTGTGAAGTTCATCATCAAATAGGTCTTACAGAGATGTTTCTATAGGAGGCGGTGCCAAGGTGCCGCCTCCTCAATATATACCAAAACCAAAAAGAAGACATGAAATTCAAGAACAAAATCAGGCGATGGTTAGCGCCCTTGATGCTGGCATTGCTGAACTTCCACAACGCCAGCGCACAGGAAGTGGGCTATTTATGCAACCCTCCTTTGCCCTACATGCCCGTGAAACTCGACATCCTGTTCATCGGCAACTCTTTCTCCATCGACACCAGCAGCGCGCTTCCATCGATTCTGGAGTCGCTGGGTGTATCCACCGTCAATGTCTATGTGATGTACAAGGGCGGCTGTTCGATGAAACAGCACTGGGAGCATTTCATGGGTAACAAGAATGTGTATGAACTCTACAATTACAACTATCTGGGTGAGCGAAAAATATCGAACAGCATGAGTCTGAACGAGGTGTTCAGCACCTACACCTTCGACATCGTGGTGTTCCAGCAGTTCTCACTGGAATCGGGCAGTTACGACACCTACGAACCTTATCTCTCGAAGTTAATCCAGGCATATAAACTGACAACCATCAGTCCGCGCACCACCTTCGCCTTCAACCAGACATGGGCTTACTCGTCGAAGAACAAGAACATCAGTCGCTACAAGAACCAAATGGGAATGTATAACAGCATCGTGGATGCCTGCAAGAAGATGAAGGCTCGTTCGGGCATCGACGTGATTATCCCCTGCGGCACGGCTGTCCAGAACGCGCGAAACATCGAAGCGCTGAAGACTGAAGGTGAGTTGACACGCGACGACCTCCATATCGACCTCAATATGGGACGCTATCTGCTGGCATGCACCTTCTATGAGGCCATCATCGCGCCTTGCATCGGACGCAACATCCACAACGACATCAGCATTCTCGGTAAGTCGGGGACTCCCAACCAGGTGAACAACTCCAACCGACGCCTCCTGCAGGACTGCGCCAAACTGGCGGTCGCCAACAACTGGAGCGTGTCGGAAATGCCTGTGCCAAAGAAATAGAAAAATAGTGAAAAGCCATCAGCCGCTGAAATCCGGACGGATTTCAGCGGCTGATTGTCTTATGCCGAGCGTGAGCATTTTAGGCGAAGCCAATGGTCAAAAATGCGATTAAGCGAGTGCAGAGGGCAAACTCGTTTACACTATGCCGAGCGTGAGCATTTTAGGCGAAGCCAATGGTCAAAAATGCGATTAAGTGAGTGCAGAGGGCAAACTCGTTTGCACTATACCGAGCGTGAGCATTTTAGGCGAAGCCAATGGTCAACGGTCAATGGTCAACGGTCAATGGTCAATGAACAATAACCTTACGTGTCACAGTGCAATCTCCAATCATCAGACGACATAGGTACAGTCCTCGTGGCGCACTGTACGGAATGGTCAGACTGCCATGACCAGAATTGCCAACCACTGCGCTGACAGAGGCTATTTTCACTCCATTCAACTGATAGAGCGACAAGCGCACAGGCATATCCTCTCTTGCCGCCACATAATCAATGGAAACACGTCCGTCAGAGTGCACATGCAAGGACTGAATTGCATCTTGGGAGTCTATTCTCACTGCCTTGATGGCATCCACCACATCGATTTCGTCGCCCAGTTCGGTTGGAGCCACACTGTAGGAAGAGACGCAAACACGGTCGATGCAAGCGCCATCCTCACGCCCCGCAATATAGAGTGTATGTTTGCCCTTGGTCAGGAAGAACTCGGCCTTGGTACCGTCATCGACGAATTCACTTAGGTTTTTCCATTCCCATGCACCTCCCGTATGGAGTCCATTGGCACGGTGGAAGTCGCCTTCATCCATGGCGATGAAATAGGAGTCGTCGTCATAACTGCCACAGTTGATACGGGCGAACACATAATACATGGTGTCCTTGCCTGCCTCGAACTCAAACTTGAGTCTTCTGGTCTTGGACGAGGGCAGGTCGGGTGTGTTCACCACCGTACGTACATATTTACCGCCCGAGACATTCCCGTCGTCCATCACCCCGAATGCAGTGCCGTAACCATCCACTATCATGTTCTCTGCCTCCATATACAAACGCTCTGTGCCGACCATGGGGTCGATGTACTCGGGTTTGTCGGTGCGGGTGAACAGAGTCAGGTCAACGCTCTCACCCATAGCCCTATGTCCGTCGGCATTGGGGTGGAGCCAGTCGTTCTGGAACAGGTAGGCGGAATTGAGTGCCTCTGGGTCTCCAGCGCTTTGCATCACCTTGTCGAAATCAATCACGCCATCGATGTCGTGACTGCCGCGTATCCATTCATTGAGCGTCTGTCGTCCTTTCTCGTGGTCTGCCGAATAATAACTGTTGTTTTTGAACGGCATGATGGTGCCTACATAGACGAAGATGCCCCTACGGTGCGCCTCGCTGATGATTTGTTTGTAGATGTTGATGATGGCATTGGCGGTGTTCACGCCGTTGGGTGAATAACCGAGGTCGTTGACGCCCTCGAAGAGGATGACATACCCCACGCCCTCTTGTCCGAAAAGGTCGCGCATATATCGATTGCTGGCAGACGGACCAAGTCCTCCGCTGACCACGCAGTTGCCGCCTATGCCCATGTTGAGCACTGCCATGTCCTTGGTGGCTTCATTGTCAAGGAGTCGGCGCGAGAACACATCAGCCCATCGGTTCTGCTCGTTGGTCGTGGAGCCGCGTCCGTCGGTGATGGAGTTGCCGAGTATGGCGATTGCCTTCGCCTGGTCATCCCGTTTGATGGTTTCCAAAGCATCAATGACATACCAGTGTTCAGTTGTGGTCGCACCTGTGAAGTTATTGGTGTTGCCCTTGGCGATATAGGATGTGGTTCTCGAGCCAGGATGTCCTGTGACATTGTTGGAAGACACCTGTCCGAAATGGATGGTGATGGCGATATTGGCCCTGTCGTCGAAGACGAAATCGATGGGGTCGGACGTTGCCCTTCCACCGGCGTTCATGGTCAGCGACTGCTTGCCACCGAAGGTCAGTGTCTGTCGGGTTTCCTCAATGATGTCGGATTTCGAACCTGCTGTCTTGGCGAGGGCGATATCCACCGATTTGATTTCTGTGGACTGGTTGCTGTACTCGTTGGTGAGTTTCAACCTCAGTTGTTGGCCACCCACCGACACCTGCACAATTTGACGCAGGGAGTTGTTGGCTAAATAGGGTGACGGCGGATTGTTGTTGGTCTCCACCAGTTGCGGTGCTGTTGCCCATGTGCCTATCCAGTCGTCAGCCTCCACCCTCTGGCAGAAAAGCATCATCATACCTAAACACATCATGGTCATGATGTAGCGTTCACACTTTTTTCTCATCTTTTGTTCTTGTGTTTTGGTTATTTCATATTTTCTGCAAAGTTACACCAAAACGAACACATCCACCTCCATTCAAGTTACACCTATTGTCACCAAAGTAACATAATGTCTATTCGAGGTATTGATGAGAATTACCAAATGGGCGCAAGAGTAATTGTATCGGACGACTCGAACTACAAAGTCCTTCGAGACATCACATTTCCCAAAATGCTGGTGTTCAAACTGATAGATTTTATGAAAGCGTTGCAAAAGGAAGACTAATAAATGTAAGAATACCACAAAATAGGAGGAAAACGTATTGTTTTCCTCCTACTCCTATTATGCCAAGTGACTACTTATTCACGGCTATCCCAGAAATCTTCCCATTCGTCACTGCTGCTGCCACCACGTTCGGGGGTCAGTGCCTCATCTGTTGTTTCCTCGTCGCTCCAACTCAGTGCAATGAATGCCGTCGGATAGTATGCCGAAATCTGTATCTCGGGGGTGGTGTATGATG
The DNA here is from genome assembly GCA_902773225.1 of uncultured Bacteroidales bacterium. Taxonomy (GTDB): domain Bacteria; phylum Bacteroidota; class Bacteroidia; order Bacteroidales; family Bacteroidaceae; genus RUG11857. The sequence goes on along the minus strand of CACYEC010000063.1, from coordinate 635 downwards.
TCTTCTTCATTTTTCTCTTGTTTGTTTTATTGGTTGAATTGCTTGTGGAGACGAGGTGAGCCCCGCCTCCACGTTTCGACTTTTATTTGATGTACTTCACCTTGCCGTTCACGATGTAAAGGCCCTTGGTTGGGTGTTCCACACGGCGGCCCTGCAAGTCATAGACTGCGCTGCTGTCGGTAACGAGTTCTCCAGCATCGATCCGTCCGATGAATGTGGTAGTGTCGTCATCATTAACGAGCACAAGACTGAAGGCGTTGATGTCGGAAGAGGCATCACGCACCATGAACGCTTTGTTGGCGGGGATGTTTTCACCCGAATATTTGTAAAAACCTGTATTACCGCTTTTCTTGCCATGACCTAAGGTGTAAACAGTTCCGTCGATGGAGGCAACAGGGGTTTCTTCGGTCACACCCTGCAGCTGGTTGTCGATGATTTCCTCTACTTCATCTTCCGTGGCTTGGAAAGACAGCGTACCAGGATTAGCCGCCGTGACGATGACACCATTGTGTGCGGGGATGTAATCCTCTAACTTACTCATCAGCATAGTATTCCCTTCTATCTGATACACATAGAACACACCCAGTAGGTTTTCGTCATCAGGTATCTCAACCGAATAGTCGAGATAGAGCGTG
>CACYEC010000062.1 GCA_902773225.1 uncultured Bacteroidales bacterium | reverse complement strand
CGGCAGCAGACTAGGTTGATAGATACTAGTTTTCGGTAGGTAGTTGCAAATACCCACCCTCTCAACTACGCTCTGTAGCCATCGGCAACACCTCTTACGTATAGTAGAATAGGTGTAATTTCCAAGACCTTTAAGTGGCACTGAGGAATTGGCAGCATCCTTCATAGGTTGCTGATAGGAGAAAATGTGTCTATAATTCAAAAACTGATATATCTGATGGATTCCAAAATAACAACAGCCTACAGTTTTTCAACTGCTGAAAAAATGCTTCAAAAAGTGGAGCTAGCGATTGGCAGAATGATATTGAGAACGAATGGGTGCGCTTTCACGATTGGTTGAATAAGCCCACCAATAGGTTATAGTTATAGGAGAACCGTAGAATGTATCGTAATTAAAGAGTAGTATCATTATGAGTGAGTTTATCGAAAAGAAGGATAAAGATAAGGTTATCAATGTTCTAGAGGCTAAGAAAGCCCTCTTATTAAAGTGGATTAATACAATTGATGAATTGGAGGAAGCTATTGTAAATGATGAAGATACGGATAGTTTCTTTGATGGGGGTGATGAACTTGTTGGTGAAGAATATAGCTTCATTGTTGGTTGTATTGATGAAAACGAGGATGGAATTAGTGTATTCCCACGTTTTCGTGGACAAGTGACTCTTCACAAGTACGATGATGGCAGTTGGGGGTAAAGCAGTAAATTAAAATATAATATGTGTGATGCCTCCATATATATGAGCAATGTGGCCATTGTTCCATGTAGTATGGCAAGAAGGGGACTGTTGAGGATGGCGGTTATGAGGATGTTGATGCCGACACCAATCATCGAGGATTCTTTGGTTGACATCCTCACAGAAAACCCCAATCCATGCCCCTTTTGAAAGAAAAATGAAAAAAAGTTGGCTGAAAATTTGGAATTATCAATAAAAAACTATATCTTTGCTTCGGAAGGTTGAAAATCCTATTTGCTAGCTTATAAAGGATTCTTTAAGGACTTCAACCTTCCAATAGTAGGCAAATACTGTAAAGTTTCTTTAGATAGCCATATCATTAGTGGCTGTAGGATGCTTTAGTATTAGGTGGTCAGCAACCTTCTAGTGATAGAGAAAGAACTGACGAAGTATAACACATAAATTATTAAAAACTTATGAAGAAAACATTAGTTAGTTTTCAGTTTAAGAATGAGTATTTTACTCCTGAGCAGAACACTACTTTCGTAGTGAAACCAAGTGGCGTTGAGATTGAGAATGACAGTTTAGGATTTCCCAAGAACACTAAGGATTTCCCTACCATGAAACCCACAAGAGACATGAGAGGAAAAGGAAAGATTGATAACGTTGTATCTCAGTCTTTAAGTATCGACAAACTGAGTTTCTTAGAGTTTGGTGTGGAAACTATGGAATATGAAGGTTTCTATTTCCTTTCAATGCCCATCAACATGAAAGCACAGCGTTGGTTCTTGAATATTTGGACGATGGATGAAGATGATAATCATGTTATCTTCACCTCACAGAACATCGAAGGGATTCTAGACCGATTGGCTGAGTATATTGATGAAAACGAAATGATGCCGTGTCTCTTGGTTGATTTCATCGAAAGGCTTACTACCAATGAGAATCTGAGATTCATTAGCATGGTCACGGCACAGCCCACCAATGAGAAGCAGAAGAGCATAGATGAGCCTTATGATACCCTTCAATCGATTGAGAATACGGAAGAATTAAGGGACAGTTTGCTTGGTTGGCTTGGGCAAATTCATTGTGAGGAAGTTTCCGAGTTTATTGAGAAGTTCCATGAGATTGTGGATAACCAAGAGGAAGAAGATGAAGCTTACAAGTTGGTTGATAGCTCGTTACACCCATTGTGCATTGAGTATTTCAGAGAAATGGAACGTATCTTGGAGTGGTATAACAGCAACTACCAAGCAAGAACTCTCACAGATGAATCGGTTAAGTTTATCGCTGATGGTAGGTTTGATGAAATAGCAAAGCAAGTGGTGGAGAAGGCCAAGAAAAAGGGTAAAACCTATTATGTCAATAGTGGTAAGGGTAATGAAAACAAGTTCGTTGCCGAAAGTATTGAGATTGGTGGTGATGGCTCAGACTTCATTGAGGAACAAGGTTTCGAGGTGTTCAAAGCCAATCTTGCATCTTCACTCAAAAGACTTGGTTACAGTATAACCGATATTATTAGTTTCTTTAATCATTACGATTTCGACATGAACGTGAGTTGTATTTTTACAGCGATTGTTGAAAAGGTGAATGTAAAGGTTGAAGCAAAGTGATTAAATTTCAAAAGATATACAGTTTATAGATTACAAGTCCTTTTAGTAGTCTATCCTAACTATGACTATTCATTGTTTAATACGGCTGTAGGTGTTAGGCTACAGCCACATTTTTTAGCAAATGCAAAAGGGATTAATTGAAACATGGCGGATGATAATAAGGTATTTTTATGATGCCGTCAGGAACAATATCGATGAAGAGTTGTACTTGGAAAATAGTTATTGTGAAACCTCTCTCATTAGAGAATATG
>CACYEC010000061.1 GCA_902773225.1 uncultured Bacteroidales bacterium | reverse complement strand
TGAGGGTATAGGTGCCTGTTGTCTCATCCCATTCCTCGGAGGGTGTGCCAAGAGTGGCGTTCACACGACGTTGGGTGGTATAGGAAGGTTTGGTGGCAGCGCCATGGATGGTCACCTTATCAATAACCGTTGTCATGGAGTCCATACGGTAGTTGTTGAGATAGAGGTTGATATGGTCGGCATATTCATGGATAATACCATTGCCGAACTTGCTGTACTCCAAGTCGATGCATTCGCAGGTGTTGTAGCGAAGGGGAATGTTGGCGGAAGCCGTGGTGGCTTTTCTGAAATAACTGAACGGATAATAGGTCACCAATTCGTTCTTGTGGCGGGCCACATAGAGGTCACCAGTGCTCACTTCCTCGTAGAGTTTGTTGAATTCCTGCACTTTCCTGGCTTGTGAAGGCCAGCGGCTACTGTATTGGGAACGTTTTACCTTCGTAGGGATGGCCTTCGACAGTTCATCGTAGCAGTCGATGACCACGGGGATGGCTTGGTAGCGGCCCGTCTTCTTGAAATAGCAGAGATTGTCCATCCATTGGCCATTGCCCTTGTTGAAGGGGTCTTTCTGCTTGTACAGTCCATCGTATAAGTCACCGATGGAAGCGTATTTCTGTTCGTCGTTTCCAGAGTTGTTATCGTTGATGATGACCACCTTATTGCGGGCAAGAACCTCCTCACGCGAAGGGATATACATAGTGCCGTCGATAATCTTGCGGAACATGTCGAGCCAACCATTATCGAAAGCTTTGTAGGTACCCCATCTGCGGCGGGAGAAACCATTGACAGTGGTGGCGCTCAGTTCCTGGAAGTCCTCTGTCCAGATGAGTTCTGGACCGTCCCATACAGCGCCACCATTGATGCATGTCTGCTCCATCACGGTGCCGTAGCCAGCGGAATTGGGATATTTCTTGCCGTTGTTTTCACCCAAGAGAGAACTGAGCGCACCATTCCAACCGCAGTTGTCATAGCGCACGCCATAGTTCTTTGCAAGACCTGAGATGAAAGGAGCGATGGTGACACTCTCGTTGTTGTAGAAACAAGAAGAGGTAGTGTACTTATAGAGCCAGAGGCAAGCCTCGGGGTAGTCCTTGCAGGCCTTGAGCAAAGCGGCATTGCGCTTCATCATGCCGTTGGGATTGAGCGCATGCGACCAAATATTGCCGCAGAAACTGATGATGAGCATACCACCGTACTTGTGGTGCATAGGCACGAGTTTGGCAAACAAGGCGATACGAGATGCCTGTGTGCTCGAACTCTTGTCGTTGGGTTCGTCGAAGCCCCAGAATTGCTCCGCATAATTCCATCCAAGGAAGTTCTTATAATGCTTGAAGAAATACTCGAAGGTGTCGAGGTCGTTGTCTTGGATGTGTGTGTGACCACCACTGGCTGGCTGGCAGGTAAACCAGACGTTGTTGGCGCAGCACACAGATGCCCACGACTTGTAGGTCAGCACAGCGTTCTGCGGCATCTTATACACATTCTTCTCGGTGTCGTACTGGCAAGACAGGGAGAGATTGAAGCAGACGTAAGGACGTACGTCCTCAGGAATGAGGTCGATGATTTTCTGCGGGTCGGCGTTGTTCCACACATCAATATGAATCAGCCACATCGGATGTTTGGAATCCACAGGACGACGCTCCTGGGCTGTAGCGGTAATCGTGAACAGCGTCAGCAGAAGCATCAACAAAGTTTTCAGGGGTTTAATGGAATAGTTCATAGTCGTTATGAGTTATTGTTTGTTTCTGAATGCAAAAGTATCATATAAATCCACACCAACGCTCCATTCATCGTAATAGATTTTTTTGCAGATGTATCATTTGCTGAAAGTCTGCCTTTTTCAGAATTGTCGGAACAATTGGATTACGCTGAATGCTCTGCATAAAAAAACAGAGCATTCAGAATTATCCGAATGCTCTGATTTCTTTCCGTATAGCAGTCAGCCTAAACTAACTGAAAATAGAAACTAGAAACTTAAGCGTTTCACACTGCGAGTCTTGCCATTGGCCATCTTCTGGCGCTCAACAACAATGCCTTTCGACGAAGCGTCTATAGCCTTGCCATCGATGGTATAACGCTCTACGCCTAATACCTCTGCATCATCTTCTACAGAAGAGATACCTGTGGATACTTGGTTGAAGAACAACTTTCCATCATGGATATAGGCATGGATGAGATTGTTTTTCTCACCACCACCCGACACATCTGGGAGGATGAAATTGTCGTAGCCATCCTGAAGGCACATAAAGCGAAGGTAATAGTCACCTGCAGGGTATTTCTTGCCACTCAACTTGCAATACGCACGACCATACTCCGAAAAACCAGACCAGGCTGGGTAATTCATAGTCACATACTCGTTCTTGCTGTTGGACTCGTCCAGCACGTTCTCCAAGAGATTACCTTCAAGGTCATAAAGACCGATGCCGATGGTGAAACGGTTGGCGTATGGACTCATGTTGTAGAATTCACCAAGAATCACAGTGAACGAGCCGTCAAGGTCAATGGATGTGGCCTCGGTAGTTAGAGGAGTCATAAGATAGAGACGATGCTGGCGCGGGGTTTCTTCCACTCCATCGTAGTCGGGCTGGATGCCGACAACAATGCTCTGGTCCTCAGAGAACTGGTAGTTGCCTCCGTCCATCACGTTGATGGCATAATAAGCGTTATACCGTCCGTCCCAGCCCCAATTGACATGGACGAAATCATTGGAGTCGTAACCGTCAATCACGTAGGAGTGTCCACCTGCATCACGTCCTGACCCAGAGGCAGAAGCAGCAGAAAACTGGAAAGGACGACCGGCGCGGAGTTCGCGCTTGATGACATTGTTCCATTCCTCTTGAGTGGCATAACAGTCACGGTAAAGCAAGTCGATGGTGGATGCCTTGTAACCGAAGTTGGTGTAATAAGCGCGGATGGCGTACTGGTCATGGGTGCCACTGGAGCCGGCGCCGTAATTCATACGGCAGGCTACACCGCAGTCGTAGCACAACTTGGCAATGGCATCGCGTTTCTCGACATTCTTGAAGAGAGTTGGATAACTGTCTTGCAACAGGTCCCAACGATAAGTGCTTTGGGTGAAATCCACCTCAAGTACACCACCGGCGTTTTCTGAGGTATAGGAAACAGCACCTTTGCCTGTGGCTGGCCAATGCCATTTGTACATGATCTGTGCCATGGCTGTTGCCACACAGCCTACTGGACAATTGCCTTGACCGCCCTTTGGAGATGGACAGTAATAGTTGTAGGGGGCATCCTGACCCCAGCGGGTGGTCATCAATGGAGCGACAATCACTGTGGCTTCCTCGTCGGCAAGCTTTACTGCAGGAGCAAGTCCTTGACGCACATCTTCCTGATACTCGCTGCAGAACTCCAAGAAACCGATAAGGCCATCAGGCATGTCTCCATCGGCAGGGAACACTCCCGTATCGGAGTAAGCGAGGATGGACGGCATATTGTCGTCAGCCGCGACAATGACGAAACCTTCTCTA
>CACYEC010000060.1 GCA_902773225.1 uncultured Bacteroidales bacterium | reverse complement strand
GCACTGCCTCTGCTGTATCAAAGCGGTTACATCACCATCAAGGACTATGACCGCGAGTCTAACTCCTTCATCCTTGCCATCCCCAACAAAGAGGTGCATACAGGTTTTGTGTATGGTCTTATCCCCTCTTACATCGGTATTGACAGTGGAAGGGTACAGGATGGATTCGCGCTGAAGTTCTGGCGCGCACTGAAGAAGGACGACATCCATCTTGCCATGAACGAGTTGAAGGCGTTCCTCGCCGGCATACCCTACGTGGAAGGTTTCAAGAAGAAATTAGAGGAGGTGAAGAACTACGAAGGGTTCTACGAATATACCTTCTGGCTCATCTTCAACATGCTCAATGTCTATGCGCGGACACAAGTCAAGTGTGCCGGAGGCCGCGTTGACTTTGTGGTGCAGATGCCCGAAACGATTTATGTCTTCGAACTCAAGGTGAACGGCACCGCCCGAGAAGCCATCGAACAAATCAACAGCCACAACTACGCCCTGCCCTACTCTACCAACCGACGCAAAGTGGTGAAAATCGGTGCGCAGTTCGACCGCGACACCATGACCATCGGCGAGTATATCGTTGAGTAGTCCAAGACAGCTTCGCGTATTTCCCTTTGTGTCATTCCATAGAACTGCGTACCCAGTACTTTCACAATATCTACATAGCTTGTCAAGATAGAATGGCCATCTATTTCTTCTTTAAAAATCAGCGAAAACGGCAAAAAAAATTGGTTTTCGCTGATTTTTCAAATATTAAAATAGGGAAAAACGTGGGCTTTCGGCCAAACATATATGAAGGATTGTAACATACTGACGCTGAAAGCGTCATCTCTTAATAACCGAGGGTCGGCACGACCTTCGGTTCAAATAGCGACTCAACTAAGCACACTGAAAGTGTGACCCATTTTCCATGATGGGCGACCCTTAGGGTCGATTATCCTATACGCCAGTACTATCCGGGGGTGCAAAGCACCCTCGGTTACTGAGAGGAGACGCTTTCAGCGTCTTTCGTATATCCTCTATGAAGGTGGGAAACTTCAATTATCCATTATCCGTATAATTGGTATATTTTCAGCCAATTTTAGTAAATCCTTTTTAATTGAAAAAACGTAACTTTGCAACCAGATTAACAAAATACAATAATAATGTTTGGCTACCTTGAAGTAACCCAAACTAAGACTATGGGCAATATTTTCAAGATAAAGATAAAGAAGATTATCAAATGAAAAGAATCGTTTTATTATTTATAGTTGTATTGACAATGACAACAGTAAAAAGTCAGACGCTATCGGAGCGTCATAAAGGATTGGCGGCATGTGCCTGCCTGATGGCACAGGGAGATATGGAACGTTTGGAACCTGCCGTGCGCATGGCTCTCGACAAGGGTGTGACCATCAACGAACTCAAGGAGGCTTTCTCGCAACTCTATGCCTACACGGGATTCCCCCGTTCGCTGAACGCACTGGGAGTATTGAACAAGGTGTTGGAGAAGAAACAAACGAACTGGCAAGAGGGAAAACCTTGGACACGCCCTGCAGAATGGGACGATGCCAAGAAAGCATTCGAACTGGGCGTAAAGAACCAAACACAACTCTCTGGCCGTCCGTTCAACTACGATTTCTGCCCTCAGGACGACTACTATCTGAAGGCGCACCTCTTCGGCGATATTTTCGTAGGCAATCAACTCTCTGCTGCCGACCGTGAGATTGTAACCGTTGCAGCACTGAGCGGTTTGGAAGGTGTCACCCCGCAGTTGGCCGCACACAAGCAGGGTGCTGTCAATATGGGAAACAATCAGCAGTTGGTGGATGAACTCTCAGCGTGGCTCAATAGCGAAGGCTACACTCTGATAAGCAAATGGCCTAAGGGCGAACCCAATCCTTACGGAAAGTATTTCATTGGTCAGAGTTTCCTTGCCGATGTAGGTGGCGGTGTGATGAATGTGACCTTCGAACCCAAATGCCGCAACAACTGGCACGTCCACCACAAGCAAGTGCAGGTGCTCATCTGCGTTGCCGGTCGCGGTTGGTATCAGGAATGGGGCAAGGAACCCGTACAGATGACTCCCGGCACCGTCATCGCCGTGCCTGCTGAGGTAAAACACTGGCACGGAGCTCAAAAGGACTCATGGTTCCAGCATCTGACCTATCATAAGGATGTACTGGAGGGGGCTTCGAATGAGTGGCTGGAACCTGTGGACGACACCACCTATCAAGCACTGAAATAATATTTGCAGCACCAACAAAGTAGGCTACCATAGCAGGGAGGTGCGCAAGCAACCTCCCTGCGCTATAATTCTTTACTAAAGTTCCGGAAGTTATGCCCAATACCATGTTTCAAAATGTTTCATTTTGTCATACCCATGAAACATTTTTGCATATAACAATGCATATATATCCAATAATTTCCCTAAAAAGCACCAAAATATGCAGAAAATCTCCGATTCTGCATAAATATTCCTCGTTTTAACATTTGTTATGAAACATTTTTATCCAGCCAGTTGAATCCCCTCCAGGCTTCGTTATCCCGATATTTTCTTAACTCTTAACTCTTAATTCTTAACTAAACCAGGACTCTAAAAAAACACCCTTCCCCCTGACTTCATTATTTTTCACCTCAAAATCTCAAATTCGTTTTCCTTTTATTTCTGCCTTCATCTACATTTTTCATAACTTCGCAGTATAAAACGGATATACTCCAAGACACCATGAGGACGAAAAAAACTGAACAGAAGATGAATGAATGGATGAATTCAATCAAACAACTTCTTCCATATCCATAACACTGATACTGCGCCAAGGACACAAAAGACAAAGTTGGTGAGATAACCTTTGCCAAGCAATTCGATATTCAACAAATGACTGATGAAAGTGCCGACATAACTGCCAACAATACCGACGATAAGATTCATGCAACAACCTTTTCCCTCTCCTCTCATCAAGCGATTGGCTATATACCCAATCAAAAGACCCGTAAGTATAGGCCATGTCGTAAATTCTGAAATATGCTCAAACATAACTCCTAATCTTGTTTTGAAAACTTGGGCTAAAGTGCCCTTTTGAAAATACCACTTTACTATTTATGGTTCTTATAGTTGACCACTTCACGCTCGAAGAAGTCCAGGAAGAAAGGCCAGTTGGGACCGGCTTCATGACCGCCATGGTGCTGGCGATAGGTAAGGCGTCCATCCATCAGACCATTGTCCATACCGGGGAAGAGGTCGGT
>CACYEC010000059.1 GCA_902773225.1 uncultured Bacteroidales bacterium | reverse complement strand
GAACTGCTGACACATGGAAATGTCAACGATGACTATCTGCGTTTGATTGCTGCGAAACTCGCACGTATCTACAATAAGTGTACGGACAAACAACGGGAAGAGTTCCTGAGGTTAGCATATAGTGGAATGCAGGAAATATCTGCGGCCATCTTTGATGCCATTGAGAAAAACATTCTTCCTCCTTATGAGAGTATTGACGAGCCTAATCTTGAACGGAAAGGTTTAGTGGCTCCTCTGACACACCATCCTGAGGCACGCCAATATCTGCTCATTCTTGCAGCAGGCTTCATTGAGACTTTGATGCCAGGAGAAGACCAACTTATCTCCAAGGGATTCTCTGAGGAGGAAGCAAAGGAAGTGACATCGGCTTTTGAGAAGTATTGCGATGAGCATCAGGACGAGATTGAGGCTCTTCGTATGATTTACAACAATGATGGGAAGCCACTGACTTATGCAACGCTGAAGGATTTAGAGAATAAACTGAAACTGGCGAACAACAAATTCCAAACCTCGCGCCTATGGAACTGCTATACGATAATCAGTCCTCAGTCTGTGAAAAAGCATAACACCAAGGAAGAGAAGGAAGCTCTTACCAATATCATTCAGTTGGTGCGCTTTGCCAACCATCAGATTGAGACACTGGAAAGTCTGTACCCATCGGCACAGCAGCGTTTCAACCTATGGTATGGTCAGGTACAGCGTAACGTGACGGAATCACAGATTACCATAATCCGACAAATTGTGGATTACATTGCATCAAACGGTGCTTGCACCATCAAGGATATTATCGACGATGACAAGACACGGGCAGCCCAGCTCATCAAAGCTTTTGGCGGAAAGTCACAGGCTGAAGAGGCACTTGTGTCATTGTCGAAGTTCTTACTTTATAGAAAAACAGCATAATACAATATGGCATCAAATAAAGAGACATCACTGACAAAAAAAGTTTGGACGCTGGCTACCACTTTATCAGGGCAAGGTATCGGCTTCACAGACTATATCACACAACTTACTTATCTCCTCTTCCTGAAGATGGACGATGAGAATGTTGAAACATTCGGCGAAGATTCCGCCATTCCTGAAGGCTACCGATGGAAGGATCTCATTGAACTGGACGGGCTTGACCTTATCAATCAGTATGAGGAAACGCTGAAGAAACTGTCCGAAGAAGAGAACCTTATCGGTACCATTTTTGTGAAGGCTCAGAATAAGATTGACAAGCCCGTGTATCTTCGCAAAGTGATTACCCTGATTGATGAAGAGCAGTGGTTGGTGATGGATGGTGATGTGAAAGGTGCTATCTATGAAAGTATTCTTGAAAAGAACGGACAGGACAAGAAGAGTGGTGCTGGTCAGTACTTCACTCCACGTTCTCTGATTTCTGCAATGGTGGATGTTACACGTCCGCAGATTGGTGAGACAGTTTGCGACCCGGCCTGTGGTACGGGTGGCTTCTTACTTGCTGCCTACGACTACATGAAGAACCAATCACAGGACAAAGCAAAGCGTGATTTTCTCCGTGAGAAAGCACTTACGGGTTATGACAATACTGCACTTGTGGTGACATTGGCTTCCATGAATCTTTATCTGCATGGCATAGGAACTGACCGCAGTCCAATACTATGTGAAGACTCTTTGGAGAAACAACCGCAAAAGTTGGTGGATGTCATCCTTGCAAATCCTCCTTTCGGCACTCGTCCGGCTGGTAGTGTGGACATCGACCGTCCAGACTTCTATGTTGAGACAAAAAACAACCAGTTGAACTTCCTTCAGCACATTATGGTTATGCTGAAGAATACGGGCCGTGCCGCAGTTGTACTTCCAGACAATGTGCTTTTTGAAGGAGGTGCTGGTGAGACAATCCGTAAGGAACTCCTGAAGAACTTTAACCTACACACCATCCTTCGACTGCCTACAGGTATCTTCTATGCCCAAGGCGTGAAAGCCAATGTCCTGTTCTTCAAGAAGGGCGAGCAGACAAAGAACGTGTGGTTCTACGACTACCGCACGGGTATCAAGCACACTTTGGCAACAAAACCAATGATGCGACACCATCTCGATGACTTTGTTTCTTGCTATCATGCTGAGAATATAACGCAGCGTAAGGAAACTTACAGCGAAGAGAATCCTAACGGTCGTTGGCGAAAGTACTCCGTTGAGGAATTGCTGAAGCGAGACAAGACCAGCCTTGATATTTCCTGGATCAAGCAGACCAATGATGATGATGATATGACATTGACTGAGTTGATTGGAACTATTAAGCAAAAAAGCGACAATATAAGCAAGGCTGTGTCAAAGCTACAGGAGTTAATGGCTAACATCAAGGAGGACTGAGCGATGGAAGATGATATAAAAATTGTAAAAGTAGAAAACGAGGAAGAACTCTTTGAGCGCATTTCCAAATTAATAGATGAAAGTCGTAACCATGTCTCCAAAGCTGTAAATACGGCTATGGTTTACACTTACTATGGAATAGGCCAGTATATCATTGAATATGAGCAGAGCGGCAACTATCGCGCTGCCTATGGTAAGGGGGTACTGAATAGACTATCCATGAGACTGACGGGCAAATACGGAAAAGGATGGTCTGTTGAGACATTGACTAAATGCAGGAAATTTTATCACGTATATTCAATTTCGTCTGACCAGCAGACGAAATTACCGCAATCTCAAAAATCGTCTGCCCGGCAGACGAAATCTACGCTGAATGATAATAAGTCTGAAGGTCAGACAAATTCTGTACCTAAGTTTGTTCTGACATGGAATCATTACCAGATTTTAATGCGCATAGACAATCCCGACGAACGTCATTTTTATGAGATAGAGTCAAGAAGGCAGAACTGGGGGTACAAGTGGATGCAACGTCAAGTGGCCAGTAGTCTGTATGAGCGACTGGCTTTGAGTCGTGACAAAGACGAGGTGATGCGACTGGCTGAGAAAGGGCAAGTAATAGAGAAGCCTACAGACATCATAAAGAATCCTATTGCTTTGGAATTTCTTGGATTAAAACCAGACAGTTCCTATAGCGAAAGTAAGTTGGAGAACGCCATTATCAGCAAATTACAAACCTTTCTTCTTGAAATGGGAAAGGGCTTCCTCTTTGAAGCAAGACAAAAGCGATTCACTTTTAACGAGGATAATTTCTATGTGGACTTAGTCCTTTATAACCGCATTCTTCAGTGTTATGTTCTCATTGATTTGAAGATTGATAAGTTGTCACATCAGGATCTCGGTCAGATGCAAATGTATGTCAACTACTTTGACCGATATGTAAAACTGGAGTTTGAGAAGCCTACCATCGGCATACTACTTTGTAAGTCGAAGGATGATGCATTGGTAGAGCTGACTTTGCCTGAGGATGCTAACATCTATGCTTCTGCTTATGAGTTATGCCTTCCTGACAAGGCCTTGTTACAGGCAAAAGTGAAAGAATGGATTGAGGAGTTTGAAGAAAACGAAAAGGGCTGATATGGACACAAAGAAGTTACGCCAAAAGATACTCGACCTTGCCATCCGTGGCAAGCTCGTACCCCAAAACCCTAACGATGAGCCAGCTTCGGTATTGCTGGGGCGTATTCGTGCAGAGAAAGAACACTTAATCAAGGAAGGCAAGATTAAGCGAAGCAAGAAGTCTGCTTTTGATAAGCACCATTATGAGAATGAAGTGCCGTTTGAGGTGCCTGAGAGCTGGGAGTGGACGAATGTAGAATCATTCACGTACGACCTACAATATGGTACTTCTGAGAAATCTTCAAGCGAAGGCGATGTTCCTGTATTAAGAATGGGAAATATATCACGCATAGGTACGATAGATTTTACGGATTTGGTATACTCGTCAAATAAAGATGATATAAACAAGTATGCTTTGTTAAAGGACGACCTACTCTTTAATCGGACTAACAGTAGTGAATGGGTAGGCAAAACAGCGATTTTCAAATCGGATTCACCTGCGATTTATGCTGGTTACTTAATTAGGGTACGATGTATACTCGTATGCTCCGATTATATAAACTTCGTGCTAAATAGTTCCTATCACAGAGACTGGTGTAATTCTGTTAAAACAGATGCAGTTAATCAGTCTAATATCAATGCACAAAAATTGTCAAAGCACTTAATCCCTATACCCCCTTACGAAGAGCAACTTCGTATAGTGGAAGAAGTCAAGAAATGGTTGTCAGTTATAGATGGAGTAGATGTTGAAATAGATGATTTACAAACTTACATAACACAGACCAAATCCAAAATCCTTGACTTAGCAATTCATGGCAAACTTGTTCCGCAAGACCCGAATGACGAACCTGCAATAAAACTATTAAAGCGCATAAATCCAAACTTCACTCCTTGTGATAACGCGCATTATGGGAATGTCCCATCAACTTGGACTATTATTCTCCTCGGTGACTTATGCTTTACAATAAATGGATTATGGAAAGG
>CACYEC010000058.1 GCA_902773225.1 uncultured Bacteroidales bacterium | reverse complement strand
GAATGGAGCGACGGTTGCGTGTATGACGGTGATGACTATTCGTTGGCACTCACTTGGTAAGAATAGGCTCTTATAAGCGAAAAAGTCCTCTTTTAAGGTTGTAATTCCCCAAAAGTCCAAAAAAATGGCAAAATAGAAATTCGATAATTCGAAAAATCGTGATGAATAGAACATCCCTTGTCGTTACACATTGCCGAGGAAGACGTGGCTGATGCCCTCTTCTTCGGCGATTTGTTTGGCACGTTGGAGAGAGGCGATAGGTGTTGGACTGTAGCCGTTGGTGAGACGGTAACGAGGAAAGAAACGCGAGAGGTGGAGAGGTGTGTCTTGGAATCCATGGTCACTGAGCCAAACGCACATCTTGCGGAACTCATCCTCCGTCTCTGTTCCTGGTATCATCAGGTGGGTGATTTCCAGCCAGACATGATGTTCGCGGAGAATCTCCAATGTCCGCAGCACAGGGGTGAGCGAGGCGGCCGACATTCGTCGGTAGGTTTCGTCGTTGAAGTACTTCAAGTCGATGTTGGCGGCATCGATGAACGGAGCGATTTGCCGTAGAGGCTGTTCGTTGACATAGCCCGCCGAAACCAGTACGTTTTTCATGTTGTTTTCGTGCGCCAGTCGGCAACAGTCGAACGTGTATTCATACCATGTGAGCGGTTCGGTGTAGGTGTATGCTATGATGTCCTGCTTATACTTGATGGCCAAGGAAATCACTTCTTCAGGTTTCAGTTCGTAGTGTTCGACATCGTAGTGTTCCACTTGTGAGATTTCATGGTTTTGGCATCCCTTGCATCTGAGGTTGCATCCCGTGCAGGCCAGCGACAGGCATTCCTCGCCAGGATGGAAGAAGTAGAGCGGTTTCTTCTCGATGGGGTCGATGGCCAAAGAACAGGGTTGTCCATAGACCATTGACAGCAGTTTGCCGTTAATATTCTTTCGGCTGCGGCACAGTCCGGTACCTCCAGTCCTGATTAGGCAATGGTGGGGACAGAGTTCACATCGAACCGATTCGTCCTCCTGCTTGGTGTAAAACAGACATTCTTTCATCCTTCCTCAAACAATATTGCCTCGTAAGTGTATAGTTCAGCGTCGCGCCAGCCGTTCCATCCTATGCCAGCCTTGTCGCGTGCGCAGTGACCCAAGAACTCCTCCTTGGTCCAATCCACCTCGTGTGCCACCTGTGGCAGGAATGTGCCGCTGTGGTAGCCTTTTCGCATGTAGATGCCTTGTTTGCCATAGACGAACTCATCCGCGTTTTGGATGCGTTTGAGGGGTGTGAGCACTGAAATCTCGATGACGATGTCTTCCAGTTCGTCGGCAGTGACTTTTGGGAATCGCGGGTCGTCGAAAGCGGCAGCCTGTGCCATTTCTTCTACGATGCGGTACAGTGGCACGTCCTCGCCGAAGTGCCCGATACATCCGCGCAGCCGGTCGTCCTTGTGGAGCGTGACGAATGCTCCGAGTTTTTTGTGGAGGTTGTCATTGATGTCGATGTGTTGCATGGGGCGCTTGTTGCATGCCGAGGTGATGCTTTCGCGGGCGATGAACAGCAGTGTCCTCATTTCCTCCTTGGTCAGCGAGAAAGCCATCGGATTGCTTTTTTCTGGATAGACTATGAAGGCGTTGTAGCCCACCACCCGTTGCTTATCGCCGTATCTGCTGTCACCGGAGTTGCGGTACATGATATGCTCCACTTTCATGGTGCTGTCGCGGTGGGTGCAAAGCAAAAGCGTGAAGATGGCGGAGAATCCACAGGCGGAAGTAGATAGTCCGTGTATGTGTTCCCTTTCGTTTCGGTCGATGATATTGGCAAGCATTTGCACATTTCCGCTTGTGATGGCCTCCGCCGTTCTCATGTCCACCTTGCAAGCATCGTCGTAGTCGGGATAATGGCTGAAGTCGGACGAGACGACCCACAGGTTGCGTTCGTTGAAGTAGGGAAGTAGTGCCTCGTTGAGGTCGATTAGTTTGGGTATGTCGTCAGTTGCGATGATGATGGGTACGATTGGTGGCATGGTCTTGAGATGGTATTGCAGGAAAGGCAGTTCCACTTCGAGGCAATGTTCTCTCAGATGTGCCCCTTTGTCGTACTTGAAGAGCCGTTCGTTTTGGGCGAGTTGCCGGCATAATGCTGTATCTAACTCCACCTCGCCCAATGGGGTGGAGTAGTGTGTGGATGCTGTATCGACCGAAGCGGCATTGAGATAGACCTGATGGCTGGGGCCGATGAGGAAGATTCGGTCATACACCTTCTCGGGATTAATTCGCGCGAAAGCAGAAGCGGCCACCTCGCCAGAAAACACCCATCCGGCGTGTGGCACGATGAGGGCGCGTATGTCGTCGCGTCGCTTGCAGTCCTCGAACGGACTGAAATAGTGATTCAATTCTTTGATGGCCTCTTCACGGTCAGCGGGGTAGAACTGTCCTGCCACAGCCGCTCTTCTGATGTTTTTCTCTTCCATAGTGTAGGGTGTCTTAAGAAGGTTAGTGTCAATGTGATGGGCAAAGATAAAGCATTTATGCGACAACACAAAAATGTATAGCGTTATAATTTGTGCAGTTGCGTCTTTTTTCCTATCTTCGCAATCAGAATATAAAACCTACGTTTATGATACAGAAATATATTGAGGAAAACGAATCGCGGATGCTGGAAGAACTGTTCAGCTTGATCCGCATACCGAGTGTGAGTTCGCAAAGTGAGCACAAGGAAGACATGGTGTGCTGTGCCAACCGATGGGCGGAGTTACTGAAAGCTGCTGGTGCCGACCGTGTGGAGGTGATGCCTTCAGCTGGCAATCCGATGGTCTATGCGGAGAAGATTGTGGATGAGGCCGCACCTACCGTGCTGGTTTATGGACACTACGACGTGATGCCTGTTGAACCATTGGACCAGTGGGTTTCCAATCCGTTTGAGCCAGAGATACGCGACGGCCGCATCTATGCCCGTGGTGCTGACGACGACAAGGGACAGTCGTTCATCCAGTGCAAGGCCTTCGAGTATCTGGTTAGCCATGGTTTGCTGCGCCATAACGTGAAATTCATTCTTGAAGGTGAGGAAGAGATTGGTTCCCCGAGCCTTGAGTCGTTTTGCGAGCAGCACAAGTACTTGTTGCGTGCCGACATCATCCTGGTGAGCGACACTTCAATGCTGAGTGCTTCCCTGCCTTCGCTGACCACAGGCCTGCGTGGTTTGTCGTACTGGCAGGTGGAGGTGACGGGTCCCAACCGCGACCTCCATTCGGGTCATTTCGGAGGAGCGGTGATGAATCCCATCAACGCTCTTTGCCAGATGATAGCCAGTCTGACAGATGCCGACGGTCGTATCACCCTTCCTGGTTTCTATGATGATGTGGAGGAAGTTCCAGCCGAAGAGCGCGAGATGATAGCGCGTATTCCGTTCGACGAGGAGCAGTATAAGGCTGCAATCGGCATCGACGAGGTGTGGGGCGAGAAAGGCTACAGCACCTTGGAGCGCAACAGTTGCCGTCCGTCGTTTGACTGCTGTGGCATCTGGGGCGGTTATACGGGCGAGGGAGCCAAGACTGTGATACCGAGCAAAGCCTACGCTAAGTTGTCAACCCGTCTTGTGCCACATCAGAGCAACGCGAAGATTTCCCGTCTGATGGTAGAGCATCTGCAGCGAATCGCACCTCCAGGTGTCCATGTGAAAGTGGAGTGCCTGCATGGCGGCGAGGGCTACGTATGCCCCATCTCATTACCTGCTTACCAAGCCGCTGAACAAGGCTTTGAAAAGGCTTTCGGCAAGCGTCCATTGCCTGTGCGCCGTGGGGGTAGCATCCCCATTATCGCCACCTTCGAGCAGGTGTTAGGCATCAAGACCATCCTGATGGGATTCGGATTGGAGAGCAATGCCATCCATTCCCCCAACGAGAGTTTCCCCCTTGACATGCTCCGCAAGGGCATCATCGCCGTGGCCCAGTTCCATCTTTGCTACGATAAGTAAATGTAAGGCGGCAGGTGTTAGAGAATGAAACTACCATCTGCCACCTTACATTCGATGGCAAAAAGCGACCGAAGACCGTCTATAGTCTAATATCAGCCTTAGGCAGTTTGCTGTTGACGCTGACCTGTATCTTGCCTTTTTTCTGATTGCTCCTCACGACAATCAAGGCCCTTCCTTTCCAAGTCTTGACATGCGCCGATGTAGAAGGTTCCTTGTCCTTGAGGTCGGCTGAAGCGAAAGCCAGCAGTTTTCCTTGTCCTTTGACGACAGCCTCACAGTCGATGGCAGCATCAGGACAGACATTACCCTT
>CACYEC010000057.1 GCA_902773225.1 uncultured Bacteroidales bacterium | reverse complement strand
TGCATGATGAAGTCGATAGGCATCTCCTTAGGTTTCAGGTCGCCCACATTGATAATCCAGATACGGTCGATGCCCGTGCTGTATGCCAGGTTGAGTTGTTCTCGTATTTTCGCTGCTGTGGTGGTGTTTACCCATCGGTCGTTCCATGGTCCGCCGTTCATGTCGATGTGGTAATACATACCCATACCGCCCTTGCGGCCGCGTTCCATCTCAGGTCCTGTGCGTCGCACATATCCCCAGTTGTTGTCGCAGAAGAGTAGGGTGACATCATCGGGCACAGTAAAACCTGCGTCATAGTATCTTTGCACTTCCGTGAAGATGGCCCATAGTTGTGGAACCTCACTGGCGGGTTTTCCATACACCTTCTCTATGATGCGACGTTGGCCGTCCACTACACCCTTGAGCGTCTTCATGTTGTCTTCGTCATCTCCCTTGCCCATGGCCACATCGCCATCTCCACGCATGCCGATGGTGATGATGTTGTCGTACGACTTGTTTCGTTCCAGCCCTTCCTCAAAGAACTTGTCGAGATTCTCCTTGTTGGTGCTGTAGTCCCATGCACCGACACTGTCCTTTCGATAGACGTATTCCTTGTGTGCTCGCATCATGGGCTCATGATGAGATGTTCCCATGACGATGCCCATATCGTCGGCCATTTGCGGAGACAGAGGGTCGTCTTCGTTGAAACGACTGTCCCACATTGCTGGCCAGAAGTAGTTGGCTTTCAGCCGAAGCATCAGTTCGAAGATACGGGCATAAGCCTTGGAGTTGATTCCTCCGAACTGTCGGTTGCACCATGTTCCGAAAGATGGCCATTCGTCGTTGATGAAGATGCCTCGATACTTCACTTTGGGTTCACCATCGGTATAGATACCTTCACGGACAAAAAGCCTGTCATGCTTTTGGATGGGAACATCGGCCATCCAATACCAAGGAGAGACACCAATCTGCCGTGATAGTTCATAGATGCCATAAATCGTTCCTCGTTTGTCGGAGCCAAGTATGACGAGTTTCCCTTTGTCGGTGAAAATGAGATACTGCTCCCACTTACCTTCAAGTTCCTTACATTGTTTGGGGTATCGTTTTGCGAGCTTGCTCTTACCTGTCGTTGCCACGATGATTGGAGCGCATTCACTGCCTGTAACAGCCTTGAGGTCGTGACGCAGATTGCCAACGGCGATATGCACGCCTTTCCAGTCTTTAGAATCATAGACTACGGTGTCGCTCACACCAGTGAGTTCCAGGTCGGACGCTGAAGAGCGTTTGAATGTCACAAAATCTGTGGCTTGTGCTGTGCTGATGGAGAATAAAAGCAATATGATGCTTGTGATTTTCTTGAACATTTTTTCAATAATAGGGGAGTTAAGAGTTAAGAATTAAGAGTTAAGAGTTAAGAAATAAGAAACATTTAATTTCCATATTCTTGTGCATGGCACATAATTCCATAGAGCGCAACGAATTTATTTCCATTTTAAACAGAGAGAGTTGAGTTGTGTTATTTTTGGCAAAAGTAGCGATTCGTTGCGACAATCACGGTACTTGGTGTGTCTGAAATGCGTAAAAATGTTTTCACATGAATAGATTTGGTTGCAAAGTTATGAATAATGATGATGGAAGCGGATTTTATTGTAATTGAAGTGAACCCCAGAAGTTGGACAAAACACTTCTGGGGTTCATTTCATCTTGACACACCCTCAGTTGAGGGTTGGGGATTCTCCTCTGGGGAGTTTGAGGGTTATGGCTGGATGTGTTTGCGGCCGTCCTGGATGTAGATGGAGTGGGGAGCGGGTTCGCCTTGAAGTTGTCTGCCGTTGAGGTCGTAGCGGATGCCAGAGGACTGGCGGCTCGATGAAAGAGGCGAGTTAATTCCAGTGGTAGTGATAATCTGCGATGGAGTAGGTTCTCCTTCCACATAGTAACCATGGTTGACAAAAGCCACACCGTCGTAGATTTTCGTGTTGCCGTTGCTCTTTGAGATGATGAGGTATTCTGGAGCGGTAGTTACACGACGGACTGTGTATTTGTAGATGAAACTGCCCGTCAGACTTGTTCCCATGAACTGCATCTCGTCGCCAGGCCAAGAGGTGTTGGTGCAGTACGCCTCTCCACCACCCAGTTCGCCCCAAACCCATGCACTGTAGGAATCGGAGAAGCGGGTCTCGAAGAAGATGGAAATCTCATCCTCGCTGTCGATAGTGGGCATATAGGCCTCCACAGGTGGCAGTACCTCTTCGGTGTATGTTCCTTTGACATAGACTTGATAGCCTTTGGCACCCAGGTTGAACACGTAAGTGCTGTTCAGTTTCATCTGTTGTCGGCTTGTGCCTTGGCCGATGGTCTCGCTGTCGAGCCAGAGGCTCCAGTCACCAGCTTCCAGTCCAGTCACAGTGGCAGTAGCGTTGGAGGCGTTCATGTTGAGCAACACCAGCACCTTGCTGTCCCCCTTGGTACGGGTGTAGGCCAGCACGCCGCTGTTGTTGGTCACGTTCACCCAATCCACAGTAGCGTCATCGTTGAGGGCGGTAACATTGTGCTTCAGTGCGCAGAGCGTTCGGATGGTATTCTGCATCTTCTTGTCCGTGCTGTTCCAATCGATTTTCGTATCCTGGAAATAGTTGAGAGGCTGGTTGCCGCCGATTTCCTGTCCGTTGTAAATCAGAGGCATACCATAGATGGTAAACGAGAAGACGGTGAGCGGATAGCGGTTGTCGCCGTACTTGGCGGTAAGTGTTTGCTTCGACTCGTTCCAGTTCTGGTCATGGTTGGTCAGATAGACCATGCGGCCAAACGACACGTTGGCAGAGGTCTCGAGAAGGGTGTTGGCGAATGCTTTCAGACGTGCTGAGGTGTTTCCGTTAGGGCCGTAGTTGACCAGTTGAGACTGCAACTGCCAGGCATAGTCGTAATCGAAGCCAACGTTCAAGAGTTTCTTGGCATCGTTGACGATGTCGGCCTCGCCGAGGAAAGTGATGTCCTTGCCAGGTTTGTAGCCCTTGATGAGGGGGATGGTGTTCTGCCAATACGAAGCGGGGATGGAAGGACTGCTGATGTAGTCGCAGCGGTAGCCGTCGATGTCGGTTTCGTCTATCCAGTATTTCAGACAGTCGTTCATCTCGTTCTGCAGTTCGGCATTGCCATAGTTCAGTTCATAGACATCGCCGTAATTGTTGGGATGCACCATCTGGCCGTTGCGGGTTGTGTAGTATTGAGGATGAGTGGTTACCCAGTCGGCGTCTGTTGCGGTGTGATTAGGTACCCAGTCGAGCCACACCTTCATTCCCAGTTGGTGAGCCTTGCCCACGAAATTCTTCAGGTCGGCGATAGTGCCGTAAGAAGGATTGACCTGACGGAAGTTCTTGGCCGCGTAAGGGCTGTTGATGCCACCCCCACGAGGGTAGACAGGCATCAGCCAAACGACATCGACTCCAGTCTGTTTCAGGTCGCTCAGTTTGTCGGAGGCGGCGGCGAAGGTGCCAGCCTGTGTGAAGGAACCCACGTTCATTTCATAGACTACGCTCTGTCCCTTTGCAGCGGAAGAAGCGTTGTTGATGACATCGACGTAGTCCTGTGCTTGAAAGGGTTGGGCCAGCATAGCCAGCGCCAATGTGATGAGTAGTGATAATTTTTTCATTCTTTCTGGGTTTTAAAGGGTTGAGATGGCCGTTCTTCACAGAGCAGCCATCCCGTCAAAACTAACTTTGATTAATCATAGTGTCAATGATGCTCTAATATTATAATTATCTGATTCTTCATCAAATACAGAAGGTGTTATTTCTTCACATAGACTGCGAACCCTTTGGCTGCGAGTGTTATGGGAACCTGTTCCTCAAGTTTCACATTGGCACTGCTGATGCCTTGGGCGATAGTTTCACTGTTGAGCCACTGGGTGTATTTGCCACTTTCGATGCCTTGCACCTTGGCCGAGATGGGCTCCAGTCCGAGGTTCATCACGACCACCACAGGTCCGCGTCGGTAGGCGAGGACTGATTGGTGGGTGGTGTTGAGGAATTCCACAGGGCTGTCTGCCGCCAGTGATGGCTGGCTGTGGTGGAGTGCGATGAGAGTTCTTACGGTGTTCTTCATCTTCGTATCGACCTTGTTCCATTGTACCTTGGCGTCGGTGAAGTAATTCAGTGTGTCGGGGTCACCGATTTCCTGTCCTTGGTAGATGAGCGGCATGCCGTAGAGTGTGAACTCCAGAACAGAGAGTGAATAGCGGTTGTCGCCATAGAAATCCTTGAGCGTATGACCGCCATCGTTGTAGTTCTGGTCGTGGTTGGTCAGATAGACCATACGCTTGTTGCGGATGAGTTTGGAGTCGTCGAGGAAC
>CACYEC010000056.1 GCA_902773225.1 uncultured Bacteroidales bacterium | reverse complement strand
CGCCTTCATGGACGGCGACATCCAGGATGTCATCGACCACCTCATCATCGCAGAGAATGCTGAGCGAATGAAGGAAGCAGCACTGTAAGACATTGAACATTGAACATTGAACAATTGCTGTGGTATCGTCCAGCACGAAGTGCTTAACTCCCTTTTCAACTCCCACTTTAACTCCCTTTTTAACTTCCACTTTAACTTCCACTTTAACTTCCACTTTAACTCCCACTTTAACTCCCACTTTAACTCCCATTTAATCAACATGACCAGAGAAGAACTTACCGAACAGATTTTCAGAAAGAAGACATTCCTTTGCGTAGGCCTCGACACCGACATCAAGAAGATACCGCAGCACCTGCTGCATTGGGACGACCCTATCTTTGAATTCAACAAGGCCATCATCGACGCCACAGCCGACTATTGCGTGGCCTACAAACCCAACATCGCATTCTACGAGTGCGACGGTGTGAAAGGATGGATATCACTGGAGAAAACCATCCGCTACCTCAAAAAGTACTATCCCGACCATCTCATCATCGCCGACGCCAAGCGTGGCGACATTGGCAACACATCAGCCATGTACGCCCGCTGCTTCTTTGGCGAGATGGATGTAGATGCTCTGACAGTAGCTCCCTATATGGGTGAGGACAGCGTCACCCCATTCCTCTCCTACGAGAGCAAATGGGTCATCCTGCTCGCACTGACCAGCAACAAGGGATCACACGATTTCCAGTTCACCACCGACAACGAAGGACAGCGCCTCTTCGAGAAGGTTATCAAGACCTCACAACAGTGGGGCAATGCCGACAACATGATGTATGTGGTAGGAGCCACTCAAGGACGTATGTTCGAGGACATCCGAAAGGTTGCTCCCGACCATTTCCTGCTCGTTCCTGGCATCGGTGCTCAAGGTGGCAGCCTTGAGGAGGTATGCCAATACGGCATGACCGACGACTGTGGACTCCTCGTCAACTCCAGCCGCGCCATCATCTACGCCAACAGCGGGACAGACTTTTATGTCACTGCAGGCGAGAATGCATGCCTGCTGTCATGTGAGATGGGCAAGATGCTCAACAAGTATAGCAGGATGAAAGACGACCCAAGCTATTGTTACATCTAAAACAATAAGTCCAGCCATGCACGAAAAACATCATAGTCGTTCCTGCATGGCTGGACTGTTTTTTGCCGTATCTGTCGGTTCTATACAAAATTCAAGTCCTCATCGACCACATCGTCGCCAAACCAGTCACGGACTTTGGCACGCGCTTTGTCGATGGTCTCATCCGAAATGTTGTCCCAAGTGAGTTTCAACAGGGCTGAGATGGCGGCAAAGTCATCGGTATAGCCGAGACCTGGCACGGCATCGGGAATGAGGTCGAGCGGAAGGATGAAATAACCCAAGGCACCGTAAATCATTGCCTTGTCTTTTTTCGAAACACGTGGGTCACGGGTGACATAGAACAGCAACAGCAGCAAATAGACAGGGCGAGAACCTATCTTCTTCGCCACACTGCCCAACTTTCCCCAGAAGCGCTTCTCTGAGTATTTGCCCTCATACTTAATCAAATCTTTTGCGTTTCCCATTTCTTCCTTAGTTTATTGTTCCATCTGATTGAATAGATAGTCATCAGAGAGAATATCTATCATCCCTATACTTATTACAACTCAAAAATCAACGTTTTATTTCATCAATACCGTAAGGGAACCTGTAAAATTCCTCCATGTAGAAGAAAAGCCGTCCAGAACCTTGACTACACAAAATTCTGAACGGCTCTTCTATTACTCCTTTCGCAAATATCGAATAAGTGTCAACGATGAGAAATCATTCGCGAGACTCCCAAAAGGATTCCCAATTACCCTCATCATCATCACGCTCATTGACAAGCGCCTCATCGGTTTCCTCATTACTCCAACTCATGGCTATGACGATGTTTGGTTCGTAATCCACGACCTTCATCTCTGGCGTTACATATAATCTTTTCTTCATTGTTGTGCAGTTTACTTGATATATTGTTTCTTGCCGTTCACAATGTAGATGCCTTTGGTAGGATGCTCCACACGTCGGCCCTGCAGGTCATAGACAACATCTGAGATGGACTCACCATCCTGAAGCTGTCCGATTGAAGTGGTGCTGCCATCCTCATTGTCGATAACAAGGTTGAATTCATTGACATTCGACGAGCCGTTGCGTACGTAGAAAGCCTTGTGGGCTGGGAGATTGGTGCCTGTGTATTTATAGAAACCAATATAACCACTGTTCTTCCCATGCCCCATCGTATAGACTGTGCCAGCGATAGAAGAAACAGGTGTTCGCTCTGTCACACCCTGCAATTTGTTGTCGGTTACTGCCTCTACTTCATCGTTCGTACCATTAAAGGTAATTGTCCCTGGATTAGCCATGACTATCACACCCGTGTTGGCAGGGATATAGTCATTCAATCTCCGCATCAGCATCACGTGTCCATCTACGTCATAGATATAGAACACGCCGAGCAGGTTGATGTCGTCTGGAATAGCAACGGGGAAGTCAAGATAAAGGGTGGATATTCCGGCATTGGAAACAACAAGGTCGAAGTATTCACCAGATGTTTCCACTTCCTGTATCGTCCAACCGGCGGGGATGCCGTGAACAAACGTGCAAGGTTGTTCTTCACCGTAATCTCCCCAAGTTCCTTCTGTGGTGCCTTTTCCCGACCAATCAACACCGGCGGGCTGAACGAAGGTTCCTGTAGGAGCTACGTTGGTCAACCAGCCATCTGTGCTACTTTCGTCACCAAGGTCGGTAGCCATGCACTTCACGTAGTTCAGACTGTTGCAGTTCATGAACATGTGCTCGTAGCAACCAGGGGTCAACGTCTTGGCTGGCAACACGGGCGCTTTCTCCAAACTGGTGCAACCAAGGAACATCATGGTGTAGCAGTAGTCGGCCAATTCCGTGGCGGGAAGTTCGGGGGCGTTCTTCAGACTTGTGCATTCCCAGAACATGTCGTTGTAACAGAGGTCGGCGAGGTTGGTAGCAGGTAATGCTGGAGCGGTAACGAGACTGGTGCAACCTTCAAACATACGCTGATAACACTGTGAAGCCAATGTTGTGGCTGGCAGCACGGGAGCATTGGTCAGGGAAGAGCATCCGCTGAACATGAAGTTATAACATGCAGGAGCCAAATTCGTGGCTGGAAGGGCGGGTGCGGTAACCAGACCTGTACAATTCATAAACATATACTCACAACTACTTTCACCTGTCGTTGTGGCGGAAATGTCACCTACCGTCTCTAATAATGGGCAGTCTGCAAACATCTTATAGTAACACATATCAGCCAAAGTCGTTGCCGTCAGGGCTGGTGAAGAAACTAAGTGCTGATTGTTCTGGAACATCTGGTAATAACAACTCTCTGCCAGCGTCGTGGCAGGAAGAGATGGGGCTGCAGTCAGGCCGGTATTGACATACATACCCAAATAGCAACCCTTAGCCAATATAGAGGCTGGCAGGGCGGATGGTGTTGTGAGGGATGTACAAGCCTGATACATACAACGATAGCAGTATTCGGCCAATTCCGTGGCGGGAAGTGTCGCACCTGTCGTCAGAGCACGACATTGACGGAACATCTCGTTATAGCAGTAAGGGGCCATGGTTGTAGCAGGAAGCGACGTGATGGTCGTCAATCCATTACTACCAAGAAACATCCTGTAATAGCAATACTCGGCCAAAGTTGTGGCTGGAAGAGCGGGAGTTTCCGTTAGACTGTGGCAAAAGCCGAACATATTGGCATAACAATAGGGAGCCATCGTCGTTGCTGGAAGGGCTGGGGCTGCCGTCAATCCATTACAGCCATAGAACATGAAATAGTAGCAATAATCGGCCATCGTCATCGCTGGCAGTTCTGGCGCGACTGTCAAGGATGTACAAGACTGGAACATTCGTTCGTAACATTTGGTGGCCATT
>CACYEC010000055.1 GCA_902773225.1 uncultured Bacteroidales bacterium | reverse complement strand
TGAAATGGATATGAAAAAACAATATGAGACACCTTGGTTCGATGTCGAAGATATCGTGACAGAGAAGAGCATTCTTTTGCCTGCTTCACTACCTACAGATGATGATGAGGAAGTGCCTGATATGTACGGTAACACACGTGAGGAGAAAACATGGGGCAACTTGTGGTGATAGGTAATAGACAGACTTGATTTCACATAAAAACTTATAAGCGAAATGAAGGGATGTCCAATAGGACATCCCTTCATTTTTTTAATCGTTCGGGAGTATGAAATAACTCTTTCTGGTATAACGTCAAGTCTTTGTCTGAACTGTAAAAGTAAGAGGAATAGATTTACAACTACTCTGATTGCTTGTGATAAGCATCGGCTGTCTGAAGCCATCGCTTCGATTCTTCCTTGGCGCCTATTGAACCAAATAAAGATGATATCTTTCTCGACAATCCCTCTGCTTTCTTAAAGTCAGACTTACCGTTGAAAGCAATAGCCTGCAATTGCTCTTGTAATTTTGCGATTTCCATCAACGCATCCTTCTTTGCTGACTCAGGAACATCTGAGAAATCACGCAAATCAGATTCTACACCTCTGAATTTCGGCTCATTCTGTCCTTCGGGAGGGTTGGCTTTTGATGAATGGGATTCAGTAGTACCACTAACATCCGTATTCTTACCACCAGTCTCAGCACTGCCTTCTTCCACCCCATTGCTTGATTCCGCATCAATAGGATATTCCACTTCTTCCTGAGGCTGTCCTGTTGGAACCCCATTTGGTTTAGTCTTGTCCTTGCATGAGAGGGTAAGAAGCATGAAAGCGATTGCTGGAGTCAAATATCTCAATCTTCTCATATACAGATATCATTTAAGTGATTAAATATTTCGGAAAATAGAATGGTGTGCCCATATGTGTTCTTTATTAAGATAGAACGTATGGTTGGACATTATCTATCAAAAAAGGGAAGCATAACGCTTCCCTCTTTTGTGGGCGCTGACGGATTCGAACCGCCGACCCTCTGCTTGTAAGGCAGACGCTCTGAACCAGCTGAGCTAAGCGCCCTTGTAAAACTGACGCAAAGTTACAACTTTTTATCCAATACACCAACTCTCAGTGCGTTTTTTTCTAAAAAAGAATTGCATTTCTTGCTTTTCCATCAATATGCGATGAATTGCGAGTATCTGGGTGGCTCTGTGATAGTCGATGCTTCCTCTGGTTCCGATACATAAATACAGCAAGACGTCCGACCATCATCAAGGTCGGACGTCTCCTTAATTATCGGGACATTTTGTTATATTCGGGACATTTCGTTGCCCTTTGAGAGGCAAAAAATCGTACTGATTACTTAACAAGTATTTTCTTGCCGTTTCTGATGACGATGCCTCGGTAATTGCCATCGACTTTCACACCCTGCAAATTGTATGTGGCACCTTGTGATGGGGCGCCTCCGTCATCTGCCACACCGTCAATGGCGTTGGGAACTGTGCAAATCAGTTCAAGTTTGTCGATATTGCAGTTGGCACCTGTGATGCTGATACGCAAGATATGCTCTCCAGCCTCAAGTTCACGACTAAGAGTCCCTTTCACCACTCGATAGGTGTCCCAATTGCTGTTGCCTGTCTGGGGCACACTCACTCGGGCTAAAGTGGTTACATTGCCTCCTTCAACCAAACCTATCGTGAAACCAGAACCTGTCACGCCAGATGATACGGTGGCTTCGTAAGAATAACGACCTGCCTCTGTCACATTGATGGAGTATTCAAGCCACTCTCCGACTGCCGTGTAGCCTATCACATAGCCACTTCCTGACTTGACAATGTCCACACCTTCATTGTCAGTCCGGTATTTGTTGTTCTCCTCGTCTTTGGCATCCTGGTCATGGAATGTGAATCCCTCGCCGCCACGGTCGAAATCCTCGGCCTCGAATATGCCTGGAACGTCTATCATACCTTTGTGTGCCGTACGTTTGTTGTTGACCACTAAGTTGTAGGAGGCGATTTTTGAAGCATGCCCTTCAGCGTCGAAAGCCTCAGCGGTAAAGCGGTAAGTGCCTTTGGCTGTTGGGCGATAAGTGTATTCATATGGCTCTGCACCCAAAGTGCGTTGGAGTATATTGTCGAGATAAAGTTTCACCTCGGTAATGTTACTGTTAGGTGATGACGCATCAACTTTAATAGTTGTATTGGTATTGATGGTCGATGGTGCAGGGTCGGCAGAGATGGCAATCTTCATGTCTTCATCTACATCAACATGCTTGAATTCGATTTTGTCGATATTGCAGTTGCCTCCAGTGATATTCAGTCTGATAATATGGGTGCCTTCTTCAAGTGGCACAAGAAGACGGCCGTGAATCGTGCGGTAGGTATCCCAGTTGTTCTCACGTACACATGGAACTGGTAGGGTAGGGGTGAGTTCGGTGAATCCGTTTTCCTCACTTAGCGAAAGACTTATCGAGGAGTTGGTGGCACCTGAAGAAACAGTGGCATCGTATGAATAGATTCCAGCCTCCTTCACATTGACTGTGTATTCCAACCATTCTCCAGTCACAGTGTAACCAATGGCATATCCTCCATTGCCAGTAACAATATCAACGCCACCGATATCTCTCCTATAAGATGTTCCTCCTTGTGAGTCTGAGTCTGAATCATGGAAAGACATACCTTCTGCACCTGAATCGAAATCCTCCGCTTGAATCGTTCCAGGAAGGTCGATTGTGCCTTTATAGGGCGAACGGGGTTTGTAAGCAGTGAAACCTGAAAGACGCTCGTAGGTTGTTCCGTCTGTTGCGGTTACCACGGCTTTCAGGTTGAATTTCCCCATTGTTGTAGGAGTGTATTCCGTCACGTATGGTGCCTCTGTCATAGTGGTCACCAACTTGTTGTTGACATAAAGGTCGATATGGTCGATGGTTTTTGTCCTTAGTCGTGCGTTGACTGTGATAGGAACGGGTTCATTAAATGTCACACTGAGTGCTGCGGGTTTCACATAGACAGAAGCCTCTTTCTTCATGCCAGGGAATGGACTTTTGGCATTCTTTGCCGCATCACTCTTCATATACTCACGCAACCAAGCCATGGCTGGACGGTCTTTGCCGTCACGGATGATGCCTGAGTTTCCATCTGTTGTCCAAGTACGGCCATAGATATAGCCCCACAGCGTGATGCCCGCACAGTAGTCTGATTCCCACATATACGGAATCTGCTCCTTGTAGCGCTGCAACTGAAGGTTGTCGTCTGAGGTGCCAATGTCGTATTCTGTACTGTACATCGGAATCTTCAGCGCAGTCTGAATCTCGCGCATCGCTGACTTGAAATCATTGACGTTCATGTCTGTAAGGTCATGGCTCTGGCATCCATAAGCGTCTATTGGAGCACCAGCGTCACGCAATGTACGGACAAGGTCGATAAACTGGGAACGTTGCCATTGGAATGTGTTATAGTCGTTGTAGATGAGAATAGCATCGGGCCAACGTTCATGAGCCATCTCAAAGGCCTTGATAATCCAATCGTAACCAGTGCGGCCGTCGCCACCGAGTGCCGCTTTGTAAGGTGCTGGCTGGTGGCCAGCAACAGCCTCGTTGACCACATCAATCATCTCCATATTGGGATAGTGCTTCTTCAGGGCGTCCATCCATTCCACGATAGCCTTGTACTGCTCGCTTGTGGAAAGATTGTCCATCCATCCAGGATACTGGGCACCCCAGATTAAGCAATGGAACTTAAAAGGGAAACCATGCTGGCGGGCATAGTTGTAGGCTCTGTCGCTGCCGTCAAAGTTAAAACTGCCACGACGTGACCCTTCTATCGATGACCATTTCGACTCGTTCTCGCAAGTGATCTGGTTCCAAAGTGTGTAGTACTTCTCGTTGCCGTAATCCACATTGTAACTTGTAGTGATGTTTCCCAAGAACTTGTCGGGGTTTGACGATAGTTGCGCACTGGCATCCATGGACACCAACCCCATCACAACAAGGGATGATGCCAATAAATATCCGCGGAATGCGGTAATGTGTAATTTTCTCATCATATATGATTAGTTTAGGTAGGATTGATACTTAATGAAAATGGGATTCTCTTGAGCAAAGTTATTCAAAAACAATGATTGATAGGCACTACGATGATAAAATATCGATTTAGCGTTACCATAATATAAAAACGTGTTTCATTAGTCATCGAAAAAGAACAAAAAGGGACCTTGCTGAATACAACAAGGTCCCCTTAATCATCTTGACTCAATGGTTACAAGTTCGGGTTGATGGCTTTCCACTCTGAAATAGGAGGTATGATGTTGAGTGTCACAAGTTCATCACGCATCTTGCAAAGGTGCTCGTAAGAAGCATCGAGTTTGGCAAGTTCCTCTGCTGTGCCTACTGGCATCTTGTAGGTGCAACCATCTGTACCAAGGTTGGTGTCCATGGCCATCATAATGTGGTCGTACTTGTCGTTAGATACGTATGTGCCTGCGGGCCAACGGAAAGCCTCACCGCCCATGACGGCACGAATCATTTCCACTGAGCAGTATGCAGGACTCTGCCAAGAACTGCGTCCACGCAACTCGATAATCTTGGCACCACCTTTCGTCACATCCACCTTCAACTGCTCCCAGTCTTCCTGGGTGCATGCAGGTGTACCGATGAGTTCTGTCAAAGGTTTGCCAGCAACCTTCACGGCTGAACCAAACACTGCCATCTGCTCACCATGACCTCCGTATGTGGCACAACCTGTCACCTCATACTGCTTTACGCCAAACTTCTTGGCTATTGCGCTCTGCAAACGTGTGGAGTCGAGGGCGGCAAGGGTGGTCACTTGGCCTGGCTTCAAACCTGAATACAGCAGAGTAACCAAACCTGTCAAGTCTGCGGGGTTGAAGATGATGATGACATGCTTCACGTCTGGGCAGTAGGTCTTAATGTTCTTGCCCAGTTCCTCTGCTATCTTGCAGTTACCTGCTAACAGGTCTTCACGCGTCATACCTGCCTTACGTGGGGCACCACCCGACGATATGATGTACTTGGCGTCCTTGAAAGCCTCAGCCACATCTGTAGTTGCGGTCAAGTTGACACCGTCATAACCACAATGGAACATTTCTTCCATCACACCTTCCATGCCAGGAGCATAGACATCGTAGAGACATACATTTGGAGTCAGCTTCATTGTCAAAGCTGTTTGAACCATTGTTGAGCCGATGGCGCCACCGGCTCCGACAATAACGAGTTTCTCGTCTGTTAGGAATCCCATAATTTGTTTATTTTAATGTTAGATAATATAATGTTCAGCATTACTGCCTGCTCGAGGGAGAATTCATGACTGCTTGATGGCACGGATTCGGGCTACAGCAATCGGATGTTTTAAGCATTCCTCCTCTTTAATATTGCAAAGATAATATATTTGTTCAAACATTTGCCTATAATCAGCAAAAATAGTGCAAAAAAATACTAACTTTGCGTCGGAAACTAAAAAAACAAAGACATGAACGACACAATGAAACATGTTGACGCTTTGCGTCAGTTGATGAGAGAACACCATATTGACGCTTTCATCACTCCCAGCACCGACCCCCATTCTGGGGAGTATGTACCTTCCAGATGGTATTCAAGAGAATGGATCTCTGGTTTCAATGGCTCAGCAGGAACTGCGGTTGTCACACTCAATGATGCCGCCCTATGGACCGACTCACGCTATTTCCTCCAAGCGGCAGAACAAATAAAAGGTTCTGACTTCACGTTACAGAAGGACAAAATCGAAGGCACGCCATCTGTCAGTGAGTGGATTGGACAAAGGGTCGCTGAAGGTGGATGTATTGGGGTGGATGGATGGACAAACACTGTGGAATCTGTTCAGACTCTTGGAAAGGAACTGGCAGAGTATGGACTGACCTTACGCACCGACATCGATCCATACAATACTATCTGGACCGACCGACCCGCACTACCCAAAGAGAAGATTGTCATACAGCCCTTGGAACTGGCTGGTGAAAGCACATCAAGCAAGGTGGAGAGAATACGTAAGGCTTATCACAAGAACAAGGCAGAAGGTCTGCTGGTTTCCATGCTCGATGAAGTGGCTTGGACACTCAACCTACGAGGCAACGATATCGAGTACAACCCTGTGTTCGTAAGTTATCTGCTCGTCTGCGACAACAGCGTCACACTCTATACCAAACAAGATAAACTCACTCAAGAGGTTCTTGACTACCTTGCTGCCGAAAACGTGGAATTAAAGGACTACAATGAAATCGGTTCCGACCTCAAGAATTTAGAAAAGAAGATACAGATAGAACCCGCCAAGACCAATTTTGGTGTCTTTTCCTGCATCGCCAATCCTGTGTTGGCCGACTGTCCGGTCTCCACGATGAAGATCATGAAGAACCCAACTGAAATCAAAGGTTACCACAGCGCCATGCTTAAAGACGGCATTGCTATGGTGAAATGGATGAAATGGGCTCTCCAAGCGGTGAAGGAAGGTGGGCAGACCGAACTTAGTCTGGAGGCAAAACTCACCTCGCTCAGAGCTGAGCAACCGCTCTTCCGTGGTCCAAGTTTCGCCACTATTATGGGGTATGCTGGTCATGGGGCCATCGTACACTATGAGCCTACGCCCGAGACCGACATACCTGTATTACCCAAAGGACTATTGCTCTGCGACTCCGGAGGGCAATACCAAGACGGCACTACCGATATCACGCGTACTCTGCCCGTTGGTCCGCTTACCGAACAGGAAAGGCGCGACTACACATTGGTGCTTAGGGGATTCATCAACCTCGCCAGAGTGCATTTCCCTAAGGGAACCTACGGAAGCCAACTTGACTGCCTCGCACGTGCGCCCATGTGGGAATACGGAATGAATTATTTACATGGAACAGGACACGGTGTCGGGTCGTTCATGAATGTCCATGAGGGACCACACCAGTTCCGCATGAATTACATGCCTACCCCGTTGTTGCCCACCATGACCATCACTGACGAACCTGGCATCTATATCACCGACAGCCATGGTGTCAGACACGAGAACACCATGCTCGTGGTTGAGGATCAGGAAGGCGTGACTTTCGGACCTTACTATAAATTCGAGCAACTCACCCTATGCCCTATACTCACAAGTCCTATCAAGGTCGATATGTTGCAAGAAGATGAGAGAATCTGGTTCAATGGATACCAGCAGATGGTTTATGACAAACTGGCACCGCATCTCGACAGCGACACCAAGGAATGGCTTTATGAAGTGACAAGACCCATCTGAAATGAATGGCATTCATCATAACAATTCAGTAAATTCCAATAATTGATAAATACTATTGACAAATCATGGCAATCATAAAAAAAGTGCTGGACTTGGAACCTAAGTTTGGCAAAAACTGTTATTTCTGTGAAAACGCAGTCATTGTGGGCGATGTGACCATGGGGGACGACTGCACAGTTTGGTTCAATGCAGTAGTGCGAGGTGATGTCGATTATATTAAGATTGGCAACCGGGTGAACATACAAGACAACAGTTGCCTCCACACACTATACAAGAAAGCTGGCATTGACATCGAGGACGATGTGACTATCGGACACAGTGTTACCTTGCACGGATGCACCATCAAGCGGTCAGCGCTCATCGGCATGGGAGCCACCGTGCTCGACAACGCTGTCATTGGCGAGGGAGCAATCATCGCTGCTGGTGCGCTTGTACTCAAGAACACCATTGTCGGTGACGGCGAACTTTGGGGAGGGGTACCAGCAAAATTCATCAAGAAAGTGGATCCAGAACAAGCAAAAGAACTCAACCAAGGCATTGCGAAGCATTACATCATGTATGCTGATTGGTTCCGTCAGGCGGATAAGAATCCCGACAACACAGTCATCTGCAATACCTCTGAAGAGTACTACGACAAGAAGTAATAAACGAGAAAGTCCTTAAAAACCTTACTGCAAAATTGCAAAAATATCGGACAAGTCAGGAATGTCGACTTTCCTGACTTGTCCGATAAGTTCTATCTTTCTGGAAAAGTTAAAACTATCCGAAAATGTCTTTGAACACGATGTCGGCGCAACCTGCGTTCTTGGCAATGTAGTCGCCTGCCAACTTCCCGCTTTCCTGCAAAAAGGCTTTGTCTGTGAGGAGGCGGTTCATAGTGGTATTATAACTCTGGGCATCGGTAATCTCAATACATCCTCCAAGTTTCAGCAATGCTTGAGCTTCACGGAATTTCTTATTATTGGGACCGATTATCACAGGCACTCCATAAACGGCAGCCTCAGGCACATTGTGGATACCCACACCGAACCCTCCACCTACGTAGGCTATCTGCCCATAACGATAGATGGAAGATAAAAGACCAAAGCAGTTGACAATCAAACAATCGACATCACCCACGTTTTCCTTAGTGGCATCTGTATAACGCAAGAACGGACGTTTCAACTTTCCCTCAATCTCCTGAAGATGGCTCTCAGAAATCACATGTGGTGCTATCACGAGTTTGAGCTCAGGATGAGCATTGAAATATGGAATAATCAAATCTTCGTCTGGTTGCCAGGAACTTCCAGCGACAAGTACATAAGGAATGGATTGATTGCTTTCACCAGTCTTTGGGGATTGACCACCTTGAACAAATTTCTCAACCAAAGGCAAATCCTTAGCCTGGCGACGTATGTCAAGCACACGGTCGAAACGCGTGTCGCCTGCAACCGTTACATTGTCCTTGATACCCACATTGGCAAGCAGGCGCTTCGACTCCTCGTTCTGCACATAGAAATGACTCACATAACGAAGGGTATGGGCTGTACCATACCAACGGAAAAAATACTGGGATGGACGGAAGATGCTCGATACGCTGTATACAGGGATGTTTTTCTTCCGCAAATGACGGAAGTAGTTCTCCCAGAACTCATACTTGATGAAAATCGCCATCTCGGGATGTGAGTACTTGACAAAGACACGGGCGTTGTCCCATGTGTCAAAGGGCATATAACACACACAGTCTGCCCCTTCATAATCCTTGCGAACCTCATAACCTGACGGAGAGAAAAACGACAGCAGAATCTTGTACTCTGGATGAGTACGGCGAAGACGCTCCATCAGCGGACGTCCTTGCTCAAACTCACCCAAGGAGGCGGCATGGAACCAGACCACTTTGTCGTTAGGCCCTATCTTGGCTTTCAGTATATTGAAGGTGTGGAAATGTCCTTTTACAAGTTTTCGCACCTTCTTATTGAATAACGCCGCGATATAAGCACATACGGCAAAAACATACATTGCAAAACTATACACTGCTACGGACGGATTATTTTAACACATCGATTGCTCTGCGCATACGGCGCAGGGTCTCCTCCTTGCCCAAGAACGAGGATATGTCGAACATATGTGGACCTTTGCCCTCACCCACTAATGTCAGACGCCAGGCATTCATGACATTGCCCATACCTAGATTGTTGTCTTCTATCCACTTGGTGACAACCTCTTCCTGGTGGGCGAGTGAGAAATCGTCAAGGTTCTCAAGCAATGTGGCAAGGTCGCACATCACCTTAGCCGAATCCTCTTTCCAGCGTTTCTTCACAGTCTTGTCATCATAGCTGTCTGGTGCGATAAAGAAGAAGGAACTAAGGCCCCATAACTCTTTCACAAAATCAACCCTGTTCTTCATCATCTCGACCACTTTCTCCACGCGTTCTATGGATTCGTCAACACCATGCTCACGGACGATGGGCAGGAACTGCTCAGCCAAAAGGCGGTTGTCGGCTTTCTGAATATACTCGTGGTTGAACCAACGGCATTTCACAAAGTCAAAACGAGCACCAGCCTTGCTGCACTTGCCAAGGTCGAATAATCGGATTAACTCGTCCATCGACATCAATTCCTCATCATTGCCTGGGTTCCAACCCAGCAGAGCAAGGAAATTGACCACAGCCTCTGGAAGATAACCACTCTCACGGTAACCTGATGATACCTCGCCACTCTTGGGGTCGTGCCATTCTAATGGAAAGACGGGAAATCCCAGTTTGTCGCCGTCACGTTTGGAAAGTTTGCCGTTGCCTGTCGGTTTTAACAACAAGGGAAGATGAGCAAAGCGGGGCATGGTGTCTGTCCAGCCAAAGGCCTCGTAAAGAAGTACATGCAAAGGTGCTGACGGCAACCATTCCTCACCACGGATGACATGGCTGACCTCCATCAAATGGTCGTCAACAATATTGGCAAGATGATAGGTGGGAAGTTGGTCGGCGCTCTTGAATAGCACTTTGTCGTCAAGAATGGATGAGTTGATGACCACATCACCGCGAATCATGTCGTCAACATGAACATCACGACCTGGTTCAATCTTGAAACGAACCACATACTGATGACCTTCAGTTATCAGACGATTCACTTCTTCAGACGGCATGGTCAGGGAATTGCGCATCAAACCGCGAGTGGAGGCGTCGTACTGGAAATTGGCAATCTCCTCACGTTTTTGCGACAACTCTTCGGGGGTGTCAAAGGCTATATACGCTTTGCCAGAAGCTAACAACTGCTCCACATATTGTTTATAGATGTCGCGACGCTCCGACTGACGGTAGGGACCATAATCTCCTCCATAACTCACGCCCTCATCAAAATTGATGCCAAGCCATTTGAAAGATTCTATGATGTATTCTTCCGCACCCGGTACAAAACGGGTGGAGTCAGTGTCTTCTATACGGAATATTAAGTCACCGCCATGCTGACGGGCGAACAAGTAATTGTACAAAGCAGTCCTCACACCTCCAATGTGAAGAGGTCCTGTGGGACTCGGGGCAAAACGCACCCTTACTTTTCTATCTGCCATCTTTATGTTTGTATATAAAAAATGCGTCACGAACAAAACTTTTCATGACGCAAAAGTTTTCAACTGCAAAATTAGGAAAAAAAAAGCGTATAACGAAAGAATAATACTTTTTATTTCGTCTTTAGGTATTTCTTGCCGTTCTTTATATATACTCCTTTGGGAAAATCACGGGTAAAATCGGTATCGCCGACCTTGACACCTTGAACTGTATATACCCCGGCATACATGGGCTTGTCATCCGAAGTAACGCCATCTACAGACGACACCATCTCAATATAATCGGTCACAGAGGGGTAGAAACCGATATCGCGGATGACGACGGTGTTGGTCTTGGCGGTCAGACCAAAGATGGTGGAGCCCACGCAGATATTGGGGCGCTCGCCTGTAAGATTGTCTGCCAGACCACTGGCTGTCATGTCCCAAGCGACAACCGTTTCGTTGTCAAGTGCTTTACCTACGTATGTGGGTGCCACGCTACTCCATTTGTTCACACCATTCAACCACCACAAAAAAGAAGCGTCTGCATCACTGCTCAGGCCTGTTCCTCTTACAATCAGAAATTTGTCATCCTTGCCTATAGTGTATTGTTTATTACTATAGTTGAGGGTAAGACATACATTGTTGGCTCCTGTGGTGTTGCTGACCACGATTGTGTTGTCAGCGCTGTTATACTTGATGTTGTTTGTTTTTAACCGGTTGGTGTCGCCTGTTGTCCATTCAGAAGCCGTGAACTTATAGGCATGATTGTCGTAGCCATGCATCAAACGGACATAGTACCAACCTGGGCATAAGGTGGTGGATGAAGCCTGCAACTTCACCACAAACTTGGTTTTCACGTTGCCGTTTTGGTCGTTGACAAGTTCGTCGGGTAAGACATACTCCACATTGTAGAAACCATTGTCATCCGCATCTGAGGCATTGTTGACAATCTCTATGTCGGCAAGTTTGACTCCATCCACATACAAGGTGCCTTTCCTTCCGCTGTCGGCCGTAGTGAAACGGCACAGAATGCTCAGATTGTCTTTCAACTGATTGGGATTGGAAAGGGTGTACTGGATATAGCCATTACGCTGGGCATCACGGTAATATTCATCTCTGAATGTTCCTGTAGATGATCCTGAACTGTACTTTGCATCATGACCAGCCTCGCTCTGTTGCTCACCTGTACCCACAAAGTCGATGGTGCGGTCCTGCAAGTCCTTCTCCAAAGCGTCTTGACGAGCCATATCGCTGTTGGCGAATGCTTCCTCTGTCTGCTGGTACCAATAGCACTGGTAGCGTGCATGGTGGATACTGTAGAATGGCACCAAGGTCAACGAACTCCACTTCTCCACTCCCTCACGTGAGGCATTGCTCACGTCTATAGAGAACTGCAACTTGCTTAAGTCCATCTCCTTGATACGCTCCATCACCT
This sequence comes from uncultured Bacteroidales bacterium, assembly GCA_902773225.1. GTDB lineage: Bacteria > Bacteroidota > Bacteroidia > Bacteroidales > Bacteroidaceae > RUG11857. The sequence goes on along the minus strand of CACYEC010000055.1, from coordinate 14,508 downwards.
TATGACGTTCACCTAAAAGCAATGGAGCACTCGACAATGAAAGAGGCTTGCCCATGGAACCTGGGGCATGATCCATCCTACCTTCTCTGGCATATTCGTTCTGCAATTTCTCGTAAACCAATCCACTGCCGTCATTGTTCTTAACTGCTGTGGTCTGGGCGGCCAAGAGAATCGGACCATATTCGAAGGCGATGTAATCATCATAATCAGGGCAACTTTCCACACGCAACTCCATAGGTATAGCTACCTCTATCACATCGCCTTCCTTCCATTTCCTATTGATACCAGCATATGAAGCAGTGCCTTTCATGACAGCGGCGTTCATGTTCGTTCCGTTGACAGAAATGCTATAACCCTCTGTGGTCCACCAGGGATGACGGATTGCAATGGTGTATTCGCCCGACTTACCTACTGTCAGTCGGGTTTTCTGCTCATAGGGATAGTTGGTCTCTTGTTTGATGGCGAAATTCTCGTTTTTCAATTCGCTGGCCGTAAACAAATTGACGTACAGTGTGGTGGTTCCATCATGGGTATAAATAAAATGCCCATACTTGCTGTGGTTCTCCATACCTGTACCTACACAACACCACATTCCCTGGTTCACTTGGGAGTAAATACGATAACTTTGAGGACGGAGCGATGTGAAATACACATAACCGCCCGTCTGGGGATCCTGGGTGGAGAGGATGTGGTTCCACATCGCATGCTCATAGAAATCAACATATTTCGCGTTGTGGGTATAGTCGAAAAGCATCTCAGAGAGTTTCGACATGTTGTTGGTGTTGCAACTCTCCGGCCCATCCGTATTGGTGATATACTGAGAGGCATTGCTCTTGGCGAGGAAGTGCTCTGAAACACTGTTACCACCAATACATACCGTACGGTTGGTGGCCACATCATCCCAGAAATTGCGTGCAGCAATTCTGAACGTGCCTGCGCTGGCGCTGGTCTCGCCTATTCGCTGGAAACCGATGAACTTTGGTACCTGCGTGTTGGCGTGCTGGCCGTTGAGGAACGTGGTGCTGTAGCGGTTCTCTGCCCCCTGCATTCCGTCAATTTCATACTGATGACTGTATTTTTTCGCCGCATTCAGATATTTGGCTTCTCCGAAAATCTGATAGGCATCGAGCATCGACTCGTTCATGCCACCATGCTCCCAACCAAGCACACTCTGCATGTCTTGAGTGGAAAGTTTGCTCACCACATTCACGCTCCAGTCGGCCAGTTTATGGAAGCACTCCTTGGCCACTTCACTGTCGGCGTAAACCCACGCGTCGCGGAGGCCTGCCAACACCTTGTGCTGGCAATAAAAAGGCACCCAGCCTCCGTAATTGCGGAATTCTGTCAGATTATTCTTATAGAGTCCTGTCCAAACTTGGTTGATAGGCTGTCCTCCAATAAAGCCATACAAACCCTGGGTGTTATCGTCGTAGGCATCCTGGCAGTCTTTCATCACTTCCAAGCAGTAATCAAGACGTTCCTTGATTTTCGATTTCGTCGTGTCATCATGACAAGCGGCATAAGCAAGAGAAAGGGCAGTGATATAATGACCGCCTACATGTCCCTCTAACGACCAATTGCTCAATCCCCAGTTGCTGAAAGATGGGTATTTGTTGACCCATCCATAATACTTGCTACCTGATTTCGATGACAAGCCTGACTGACGGACAAAAGGTGTGAGCAGACGATTGGCATCGTACTGCAGAAGCACTTCGATGTTTTTATCCATGGCTGTCTTGAACGGCCCGTTGAGCAAAGTCACCTCGTTAAGGTCGAAATGCTGGGGATAAAGCCGACTCTGAGCGTAGGCTGGCAGGGATATGACCACCAGCGTCAACGCCATTAATAGACGGAATGTAATTCTTATATGTTTCATAATTGTCAAAATTACAAGTTGTTATTTCAAAATTACAGGTGATTATTGGAAAAGAGTGATGTGGGTTATTTGTTGAACAGTCTCGTGATTTCTTTTACTGCCTTTGGGGGTAGGGTGGAAATGTTGTGCTTGCATGGGCATAAGGCACGGGATTCCCCTCCGTGTCAACAGTAAGAATCTTCTGGGCAAATACACGAGAAGTACCGCAAATGAGGATGGCGACAAACATCCAAAATTTCAATATGTTCATTTCCTTTTTGCGCGATTTTTCAGTTATGATGCAAAATTAACAATTATTTGACACAATAACAAGCAGAACGTCCGTTTTTGAAAGAATGGCAAGGCATATCCATTAAAAAACGACAAAAATCCGTTTTTTCTTTGTGATATGAAGATTTTGGACTAACTTTGCAGTTAGGCATTGCAGTCAGGACTGTGGCCTTAGATACAAGACACAAATATAACCAACTTGAAAATCAGAGGCAATCCTCTCCATCAATATATAATGACACCTGCAAAAACAACGATACATAACAAACGCCGAAACAAGATACGCATACACCATGAAGGGGTACATCCTCTGATTTTGGGAGGGACAATCTTGTTGGTGATAGCGTTTATTCTCTTCAAACTCTTAGGCAGCCATCCTGCCACATACATCGTCATAGGTTTGTTGGCTGTGGTTTATGGAATCATGGTGAATTTCTTCCGTTGTCCCATACGCATGTACCTTGGACCTACGGTAAATTCTGTTGTCGCACCTGCTGACGGCAAGGTGGTGGTGGTGGAAGAAGTGGATGAGGATGAGTATTTTCATGATAAGCGGATGATGGTGTCAATTTTCATGAGCCTATGGAATGTTCATGCGAACTGGATTCCATGTGATGGCACCATCTTGAAAGTCGAACATCACGACGGAAACTTCAGAAAGGCCTATTTGCCCAAGGCAAGCACAGAAAACGAACGTTCCACCATCGTTATCCGTACCCAAAGCGGACAAGACATTCTTGTCAGACAGATTGCTGGAGCGGTGGCGCGACGCATCGTCACATACGCTGAGCCTAACACGGAATGTTTTATTGATGAACATCTCGGGTTCATCAAGTTCGGGTCAAGAGTGGATGTTTATCTCCCACTTGACACCGAAATACTTGTTAAGGTTGGTCAAAGCACAGTCGGAGACGAGACGCTGATTGCGAAACTGAAAGGTTAGTTCCCAAAGAGTTCTTATTCAAGAGAGACAATTTCAAGAGAGACAATGAGTTTCACTAAGCATATCCCCAACACAATTACTTGCTGCAACTTGATTTGTGGATGTATAGCCACAGGAGCGGCATTCCATCATTTGTTTACCACGGCTTTCATCTTTATCTTGCTCGGCGCTTTCTTTGATTTCTTCGACGGTCTCTCAGCACGGGCGTTAGGAGTGTCTGGCCCAATGGGCGTGGAACTCGACTCCCTTGCCGATATGGTTACTTTCGGTGTGGCACCATCTGCTATGGTGTTCACACTCTTCACTGTGGTCAGATACCCGGCTTTTATGTACACACCTTTCTGGTTCAACCTGATGCCTTATACTGCTTTTCTCATCGCCGCTTTCTCTGCGCTTAGACTCGCGAAGTTCAACATCGATGAGAGACAGCACACGGGTTTTATCGGAATGCCCACACCTGCTAATGCCATCTTTTGGGGAGCGTTGATTTCAAGTAGTGAGTCATACCTTACCTCGCCTCGCTTCAATGCCCCTTTCTTACTGGCTTTTGTCGTGATGTTCTGCTGGCTGCTAGTTTGTGAGATTCCCATGTTCGCACTGAAGTTCAAATCGATGGCGTGGAAAGACAACAAGCAGAAATACATATTCCTCATCATCTGCGTGCTCATTCTGGTTTATGCTATCACCGCAGGATTCATCCACAGCGAAATATGGATGAATCTATGCCGAGGCATAGCATCTTGCATTGTTGTGTATTTGGTCATGTCGATAGGGTCTTTCATTACGGGGAAACGGTAATGCCCTTAATTCTGCCTTTATGTCAGTGTGATAGATTGGCATAGTTTTAGTTGTCTTTATTATAAACCATATTTCTGCAGGCATGGAAATCATTTACATCATTCTCGGCACTATTCTTTTCTTCGTTGCCCTGGCGGCGGTAGGGGTCTTGGTTGCTCGGCACTACTTCAAGAAAATCACCAAACGTCTGTTTGGCGACAATGAGAAAGGAAGTAAGGAGAAATACAACCAGTCAAGGTATAGAAAGGACAAGCATTATCAAACAAATAATCCCCCTCATCAGCAAGAGGGGAAAATTTTCGCAGCCGACGAGGGGGAGTATATTGATTTCGAGGAAATCAAGGAGTGAATGTCAATGGACAATCACCATGGTGGCGCCAAAGCCGTACTCACGGAAAGAAGCGTCCTGATAAGTGCAGTTCTTGTACTTGTTCTTCAGTTCTGAGATGATACTGTTGCGCAAGATGCCGTCGCCCTTACCATGAATAAACACAATCTTACGCCCTTTTTCTGTTTTATGAGCCTCCATGACCTTGCGGAAAACGTTCAACTGATAGTCCTTCATGTCACCTGCTGACATTCCCGATACACTGTCCAGTAGTTCATTGATATGTAAATCTACTTCTACAATGACTGACTTGCCTATCTGTTTCACACGCTCGAACACACTGGCGGGACTTGCTATCACATCAGTCTGGGTACCACTTCGACCCTGAGGTGGCAAAGATTCTTTCACACGGGCATCCGCCTTATGGGGACGTTCCTCATTTGTGTCGTTTTTTCCACCGCCATACATGGAACGTTTCAATTCTGCCGCGTCTATAACAAGCGGACGGGTCACCACATCATCTTTCACAATGTCGTACAGCAGCGCAAGTTCATCGAAAAATAGACTATCTTTGAACGAATGCAGTTTGAAGAACTTGGTGCCGTCGATACGCATCACCACGCTCACTGGTTGTTTCATGCCAAACGGCTTACCCTCCTTATACGCCACCATCTGAATGGCCACCTTCTCTAAGGCATTGAGGTCAGTATGTCGCAACTCTTCGATGAAAACCTTGGTGTTGGGTTCTACAACGCCTGAACTGCGGAGGTTCCAGGATGCGTTTTCCGCTGTGGAGTATGTATAGTAGATGAAATAGTTACAATCGTTAACTATATAACATTCAAAGGTGGTGGTGGAAATCTCTCGTGAATTGACAGGGACAAAAGCCAGAAAGGCATTGAGTTTGTCGCCTTCCTTACGCTCTTGAGGTTTGTGGCGGAAGGTAATGGGTTTGTCGGCAGGGTCTGTTTCCTCCTCGTATTCCTGCTCATCATCTACAGCCAGCGCCTTGGCAACGCTTGCCACCGTCACAGCCTCTTTCTTGTTTGCATCCTTGTGTACTTGTTTCTCTGGATTCTTAGTGATTGTATGCACTTTGGCTATATTGTATTCATTTGTTTCTATCACCACACATTCATCAATCGGCATGGGAATGTCGAAACCGTCCTCGTCTTCCACCAACACCATATTACGGCCCTGAAAGCCTTTTACAATACCACCTCCGCTTTCGCTGAGAAACCTGACTTTATCTCCTATTTTCATTTTGATTCTTTTCAGTAGTTGTTGTTTCTTTTTGTTGTCTTGTTGAAATTTAGGTTTTCGTTAAAACGTAATAACGATATAACTTGATAACGGGTTAACACGATAACGAAGACCTTGAATCTCAGAATCCCATCCTTTTGTATTCATGCTCAAAATTGGGCGTGAACACGTCTTTTCCGAAATGTTCCGCTATTTCTGCTTTCGTCCAGAAACGACCTTCGTCCAGTTCCTCACTTGGGCGGATATCGCCGTCATATATGGTCTTAAACACAAATACGAGTTCTTTTTCTCTGTCGGACTCAAACACATACTGGCCAATGCTTTCTGGTTGGAAATCCTCAATGCCGAGTTCTTCCATGGCTTCACGTCGAAGGGCATGATCCACATGTTCGCCGAAATCCACATGCCCACCTACAGATGTGTCCCATCTACCTGGCTGTATGTCTTTCCAATCTGGACGACGCTGTAGATAATGTTCACCCTTACTGTTAAAGACATGTAGATGCACCACAGGGTGAAGCAACTTACTGCCATTGTGGCATTCACCTCTGGTTGCGGCATCAATGACGTTACCTGCCTCATCTACTATGGGAAATAATTCTTCTTTATTGTCTTGCATCATTGTCTTGTCTTTTTTATCGGTCAAGGAATCAGCAACGAAGAGTCGCCATAACTCAGGAAACGGAAGTCGTGTGCAAGAGCATAGTCGTATATCCTTTGCCAGTCGCCATGCACGAATGCCGAAACAAGCAACAACAACGTTGATTGGGGCTGATGGAAATTAGTGACCATCATCTTCACAATTTTGTACTCATAGCCGGGGGCAATGATAATTTGTGTGCTGGTGTGCAGGGCGTCCAATCCGTATCGCTCCATATAAGCATCGATATTTCCCAAAGCCTGCATCACGGAAAGGCCACCGCCATTCTCTTCGTAGTCGTATGGCATCCACTGCTCGATATGGAGTTCATCCTCCGACAAGTCGGGATGGTCTTGTAGTTTCACTCCTATATAATATAGGCTTTCAAGTGTCCGCACCGAGGTGGTTCCCACAGCAATGGCACATCCATTGTGTTCCAGCAAGCGCTGGATGGTTTGACGTTTCACAACAATATATTCAGAGTGCATCTCGTGCCCCTCGATTTCATCGCTCTTCACGGGTTTGAATGTGCCTGCTCCTACATGCAGGGTGAGTTCTTCCCGTGTAATACCTGCTTCGTCGATGGCTTTCAAGACTTTCTCCGTAAAATGCAGTCCTGCTGTTGGTGCGGCCACCGAACCTTTGATTTTGGAATACACTGTTTGGTAAGTGCGTTTGTCACTTTCCTCTGTCTTGCGGTTCAGATAAGGCGGAATGGGCAACTCGCCTACGGCATCGAGTATTTCTGCGAACGAAACGTTGTCATCGTCCCAACTGAACGACACATAATGACTGCCTCCGTGATGCTCCGCGCCTTTCTCAGCAGTGAATGTCACTTCCTTGCCACCCACAGTGACTTGACGGCTCAGCATTCCTTGTTTCCACCTTTTCAAGTTGCCGACCAGACAAATCCATGTGCACCCCTCTTTTGATGCGAAGTTCTGCTGGTAGTCAATCGGACAGAACGGCTCCAAGCAGAAAATTTCTATCATCGAACCTGTTTCCTTGCGGAAATGCAGACGGGCTTGGATGACACGTGTATTGTTGAATACCATTAGGCTGCGGGGAGGCAGATATTGGGGTAAGGATGTGAACACATCCTCCGTCACTACTCCTTTATTATAAACGAGTAGTTTACTGCTGTCGCGCTCAGCCAACGGAAACTTGGCGATACGCTCGTCGGGCAAATCGTAATTGAAGTCTTTAATCTGTAAATGTCTTGGGTCTTGCATTAAAGATACTATTAGTGTGTTATCTTGTTGAAATGTAAAGAACCCAGCCCTTTAGAGGCCGGGTTTTGGAAAGGGTATGTCAGGAAATTTTCCAGAAGGGAACAAGCATAACCCCTAAAAGTCTTACACCATCTCCACTATCCGGTCGAGCGATTTGCGAGTCTTAACAGCCACTGTTCCGTCATTCAGTATATGACCTATCGGTATGATGGCTATAGGTTCATATTCAACGGGCTGTGGAAATTCGGTCTTGATGATGTCGGGATTGAAGTTGCACACCCAGCACGAACCCAGACCGCAGTCTGTGGCGGCAAGGCAGATATGCTCAACGGCAATGGCAACGTCGATGTCGCCATGAGGTTTTCCATCGTATTTTCTCACCCACTGCTCGTTGGTGTTCTTGAAAGCAATGATGTATAAGGGAGCCGTTTTGAGCCATTCGCGGTCGTAAGCCCGTTGCACCTTTTTTTTGCCTTCTTCGCTTTTGACGATTAGGAATTTCCAAGGCTGGCGGTTCACGGCAGAAGGAGCCACCTGAAAACTCTCGAGTATATACTGGAGATCAGAGTCGGATACGGGTTCATCTGTATAATTTCTTGCTGAAAAGCGTTTCAGACAGAGTTCTATGAAGTTCATATAGCGTATGATTTTTTGAGGTTCAACTTTTTGTTTCCACAAATATAGAATAAAAAACTTATTCTCCCAAATATCCGACCATTTTTTCTGTGGAAAAGCGTTAAATAATGAATTTCACTTCCTTAAACTCATATCTTCTTACATTGTAGTCTTGATCGAGTAGCAATAAACGACCAGAATTCTCCACATCAACAAAAGAGGCTGAAAAGCGTCCGTGAGCATCTTCGTAGGTGTAGGAGCCATTGCGACGGTAAAGCCGTTGCTTGTAACATTGGCGGATGTTTTCATCGCCTCCAGCTTCCGCCATACGAATATAGGAAATAAAACGGCATGTCACTTCTCGCAACAGTGAACCGAGTTCGTAACTCTGATTGGTGGTCATTTTGAGGGACACAGGATTGGGGGCGTCACTTAGGAATCTTTCTTGATTCACATTAAGACCGGTACCGACGATGCAATTACAGATGCTTTTGCCCTTCAAATCACATTCTATAAGCGTTCCGGAAATCTTCTTGTCGTGCCAGTAGATGTCGTTGGGCCACTTGATGGTCACGCCTTCAGTATAAGCGCAAAGGGTTTCCTGCACACTCAAGGCTATCATCTGCGACAACAGATATTGTTCGCTGGCCTTGAGAAAAATGGGGTGACAAAGGAAACTGAACGTCAGGTTCTTGTTGCTCTCCGATTCCCAACTGTTGCCTTGTTGACCACGGCCAAGGGTCTGGTTGTCGGTCACCACCAGTGTCAGACCGTCAAACTGCTCACCTTGGTCGAGCAAATGGCGGAGATAACTGTTGGTGGAATCCACAGCGTCTAAATGAATGAAGGAGTGGAGACCCTCCACCCCTTCCATGACTGTATAGCGTGAACACGTCATTTCAGACATTTTCTCAATGGTGACTTGATTTGTTTCAGCCCCTTGGCCACACTCTTGGCATTCAAACGAGCGCCTTGAAGAGAAGTGTGAGTGTGGTCATGATTGAACATTGCCTTGGCTTTCTCCTGGCCCATCTTGTCGAGCGCGTCGGCTGTGATGTTGTGCAGGTCGATGAAATCGACTCCTGTCTCAGCCACCACTTCCCGATACCACTTGCCGTATGAGTCATTCCTGCGTTCCACCTTGCCGTTGGGCCACTCGTTGCGGGGAGTGAGGCTGACGAGGATAGGGGTGCCGCCTTTCTCACGGACATCCTGGATGAATTTCTTCAAATACCAGCCAAAGGAATAGATTACTTTGTACTGACCATTGGATGCCATCTTATAGACATGGCAGGTGTCTTTTGCTGTGCGAATCACTGCACGCTCCTTGTTGGTGTCGATATCGCCAATGTCGTTGTGGCCGAACTGTATCAGTACATAGTCACCAGGCTCTATGGATTGATAGACCTCGTCCCAACGCCCTTCTTCAAGGAATGTGCGAGTAGAGCGACCTGCCTTAGCGGCATTGATGACTGTGCATTTCTCCCCGTTGAACACAGTGGAAGCCTGGGCGCCCCATCCCCACATGCCGTCTTCGTCCTTGTCGTTGTTCTTCACGGTTGAGTCACCTGTGAGGAACACCCTTGGCTTCTTCTTTACGTTCTGTTGTTTGGACGACTTGGTCACTACCCAATCGGGATGGCTGTCAAGGATGCTTTTGGGCTGGATTTTATCCGTAAGTATATACGATTTCAATTCTGCAACCTGAGGGTCTGTGCAAGCGGCAAGTCCTTCTGCACATGAAGCGGCATTCATCTGGGCGCCGAAAGCGGATGAATGGATTTTGTCGCCAAAGAAATGATAAGCGGCTTTCCATTTGCCGTAGGTTTCGAGTTTGCGGGCAGAGATGTCGTTGAGGTCGATATAAGGGGTGTGCAGTTCCTCTGCCATAGACTTGATCCATGGTGTGAAAGTGGTGAGTTTGCGGTCTATGCGGTTGGTGTCGCTTTCTTCGTACGCCTTGCGGGGTGTAAGGGTGAAAAGAATGGGAGTCGCGCCTTTTGCACGGATTTCACTGACGAAACGGCGCAGATAACCACCAAAGGAATAGACCATCTCTTGCCGGCCTGTTTCCTGAATGGTGACGAGGATGGAGTCATGGGTGAGAGGTTGGTTCCCATCTTTCCCTTTGTAAGAAGAACGAGCGCGGTCATGGTCGATGGGACCGTTGTCGTTATGGCCTAACTCTAGAATCACGTAGTCGCCCTTCCGTATGCCTTTCAACACATCGGGCCATAGATTCCGATAGAAAGTGCGGGGACTGGTGCCACCAAGTGCATGGTTCTCAACGTTGATTTTGCTTTCGTCGAAATACTCATGAGCGAAATATCCCCATCCCCATTGGCCGTTGTTGCCATTGCCAAGTGTGCCGTTGCGCATGGTGGAATTGCCCACAAGAAACAACACGGGATTGTTGCCCTTACGGCTGGAACCCGAGATGGGACGAACCTGATTGGCTTTGGCAAGGCTGTCAAGGGTGAGATCGCGGACGCCATTCACGTCTAACCTGCCATCCTGGGCCCATATACCAGATGCGACAAGTAGCATCATTGTGATTAATAGTTGTTTCATACTCCAATGTTGTTTTTTTGAGTCGATAGTTGCTTTTTTTTCTTAAAATATTTATAGCGTCTATAGTCTCTATAGCATCTATAGTGTCTATATAAAATCCTATTCTTGATGCATCGTCTTGCGGTCGCGACGGCGTTTATAGGCGAAAAACACACCCGCAGCCACAGCAAGCAACAACACCACGAACGAAACATTGGCAATGGCCTCCGTCTGTTCGATACTCTTGGGGGCGAAAGTCATTACCACTTGATGCTCACCGGCAGGAACTTTCATGCACCTGAGCACATAGTCGGCACGACCAATCTCGACAGGTTGGCCGTCAAGGGTAGCGGTCCATTCTGGATAGTAAATCTCGGAGAAGACCACCACACCGCCATGTTTTGTATTCACCTTATATTCCAGATGATTGGTGTCGTAAAGGGTAAGAGCCACTTGGTCGGTGGAGTCGGTCGTCAGCGTTTCCGCATCACCCAGCACCGATTTGAAAGACTTGTCAACCACCGCTACTTCCCGTGGACTTAGCAGTCCTGTCTGTTCTATTTCCTCGTTGGCGTTGTCAACATATTTGACGGAGTTCACCAACCAAGCATTACCGTAAGCGTATGGATTGCGCATGGGCAGTTGTCCTCCGTCTTGGCTGTTGAGCAAGAACCAGCGGGTATTGAGCATATTTAGCACGGGGAACAGACTGTCGCATTTCACTGCATCTACTATAGTCAGCATATCCGACATTCCTCCTTGAAGCGAGAGCAATGCCGCTGTGTCGGACTGTGCTTCCCCCAACGCCTTATAGACGTTGCTCATCTCGCTTGTGATATGGGTCTCGATCAACTCTTGGTAGCGACGGAGTTTGGCGGGATGATAGCCACCCACACTGAAATGGAAATTCGACACAGAGTTGTCATTGAATGGATTGTTGAAACTCAACACTCTATAGTCTTTCACATCTTTGTCAGCCTCCAAGATAAACGCGTCAGCTTCGGATGGATTGGCGTATTTCTGAAGATTAGGACGGACAAACATCTCATCGTTGAGGTAACGCTTGTTCACGCTCCAGAGGTCGTAGAGACAAAGAGTTGCCAAGCAGATTACCAATGTGGTGGCGGTGATCTTGCGTTTTCTCATGCCATAGATGTACATCAGTCCCGCACCTATCAAGATAAGAATCAGCGAGCGCCAGGCATCGGAGGTAATCAGCGCATAGCGCATCTTCTTGAGGCTGTCCATCAACATACCTGTCTGCATTTCAGGGAAGCCATATCCCACCAACTGCTCAATGGTATTCGCGTCACTTGCGTTTGTGCCACTACCTAAGATGGAAGGGCAGAGAGCGAATGCCAACGCCAAACCACCTGTGACGATTGTGCTGATGGCAAGTTTTGTCAATAACCCGCGACGCTTTTCCTCATCGTCCATCTTCTCGACAAACTCTTTCAGCCCCATCATGGCTAATAGCGGAATAGTGAATTCAGCCACCACCAATGCCGACGAAACAGTGCGGAACTTGCTGTACATAGGCACATAATCGATGAAAAGGTTGGTGAACCACATCAAGTTACGTCCCCAAGCCAAGAGAATGGACAAGATTGTGGCAGCCAGCAGTGCCCATTTCAAGGGATTCGTGTTAGGCACTATAAGCAAGGACAAGATGAAGAGCAGGCAGACAAAAGCACCCACATAAACCGGGCCGCTGGTGCCTGGTTGGTCGCCCCAGTACTGAGTGAAATAGTTGTAGAGGCTCATTTGGTTGAACTGCGGGTCGGCCTTTTTCATGGCAATCTTGCTGGCGGCCAGTGGTACAGAAGCGCCTCCGTTCACATTAGGCACCAGCAACGACATGGTCTCGCCTTTGCCATAACTCCAGTTGGTGATGTAACTGCGTTCCAATCCACTGTCAGTCTGGTCTTCTGTCTTTCCTTCTTTCACCAGTTCGCTCTTTCCTCGCATCGTTTCCTTGCTGTACTCGTATGTGTGGTAGAGGTTGGAGATGTTGATGGCTACAGCCAAGGCCGCCGCTATCGCCACCGACAATGTGGCTTTTAAGAAGTTGGCCATCTCGCCTTTCCTGATGGCATCAATCAGATAGGCAATCACCATGAAGAATATGGCGAAAAGGAAGTAGTACGACATCTGAACGTGGTTGGACAAGATTTGGAGCGCGCCGAATAAGGCCGCTACCACACCTCCCCACAGATACTTGCCTTTATAGCACATCACCACACCTGCTATCGTAGGAGGAATATAGGCAAGGGTCAACACTTTCCATATATGGCCGGCTGCAATGATGATTAAGAAATAGCTTGAGAAAGCCCAAATGATGGCTCCCAGGGCTGCCATCCATTGTTTGAAATCGAAAGCGCGAAGCAGGATGTAGAAGCCCAACAAGCTGATGAAGATATAGAACACGTAGTCGGGCAGCCACAAGTGGTAGATGTCGCCTATAGCCGAAAGAATGTCGGTAGAGCGGTAACTCGGCGCCATCTGATAAGTGGGCATTCCACCAAAGACGGCGTTGGTCCAGCGCGACTGCTCGCCGTTATGACTTTCCTTGAAAGCGTTCAGTTCTGTTCCTAAGCCCAGGCCACCTGTATGGTCACCGCCTTCCAACCGGCGGCCCTCAAAGTCGGCGGGAGAGAAGTAGGCCACCGAAATAATCACAAATAAAACAATGCACAACACATCGGGTATGCACTTCTTAAAGTCAATTTTCATATCTTTGATTCTTGTTTTCCAAATGTGGGGACGCTATGTGATGCGTCTGTAAAATGCAAAATTACAAATAATCATCCGAAAACACGAACATTTGTGCAAAAAAACTGACGGCCGCAATTCCGATGAAGAATTGCGGCCGTCAGTTTTCTGCGAAACTCATGGTTTTATGTTAAGGAGGGGTAACTATAAACATGAATAACCACAAATATAAAACGTTTGTTCTTTGTCTAGATGTTTAATGTTAAAATGCGATTTGATAGTCCATGATGTCAAAATCCGGGCCTGCGTCTATGTATTGAAGGTTCCGGTTTTCACCAAAGAATTTCATTAATTCCCTTTCTTTCTTTTCTTTGAATATCCTGAAAATCCCGGTTTTCTTCAACACGGCTGGACTTCCAGCAAACAGATTTCCCGTGGATGTAATATTTGAATGATCCTTATTGAGGACAGAACCTGATGCTAACATGGAGAAAGGAGGCAGAAAAACGTTGCCAGATACTGTGCAACGATTGGTTATCCAACAATTATGTCCCAATACAACCTTCCCGTATGGAGATTTGATGATGTTTTTCTCCTTGATGTATGTAAGGTGGAAGGCTGTGTCGTAGATTTGGGATTCCCATCCGACTCGGCAGTCCGTGCCAAATTCCACATAATTCTTTGCGAAAATTTTGACACGTTGGTTCATCACAACTCTTGAGTTGATAATGAGTTTGGCATTCTTGTATATAGATATGGCGGCACCACTGGCTATTGTTACTTTTTCACCTAAGCACAACTCGCTGTTTTCCTCAAACCGAAGCAGTGACCATAGCGTACGCGGAGATGTTATTTCGGTTTTATTCAAACCTATAGAGACCGTAAACATACTCAATTTAACACCATCTACAAACCTGATTTTTACTTTGCTGAGATTCTGGAATTCCACTCTCCGACCAATTGCAATAGGTAATTTGCAAGCATCGCGAAAGGGTAACAACTTGAAATTGAAATACAGAGTCTTGAATATTGATCCATCAGTCTTTAAGAACCTGTAGATTCTTTGTATTTTCTTCATTTTTCTTCTTTAAATTATTCCTCATGGAAATTGCAGCCGATAGTTTTCGGCTAGACCGTGTTTTTTTATGTTTATAAATGCATTTTTTTATCTGTTTTCAAGTGACAGACTATCTTCCCTTGTACATGTCGTCGTAGTACTTTTGGTAGTCACCGCTCGTCACGTTGTCCATCCATTCCTGGTTGTCGAGGTACCATCGGACG
>CACYEC010000054.1 GCA_902773225.1 uncultured Bacteroidales bacterium | reverse complement strand
GCTCCTTAACCTCAAACAGCTGATTCACTACTTTGTGGAGCATCGTCACGACGTCGTCATCCGACGCACACAGTACGACAAGAAGAAGGCTGAGGAACGCGCACACATACTTGAGGGACTGATCATCGCCAGCGACAATATCGACGAAGTGGTACACATCATCCGCGCCTCAAAATCACCGCAGGAAGCCATCGAAAAATTGGTGGAACGCTTCTCTCACGAACAACTGACTCTCCATTATAAGGATGAGGAGGGGAATGTGACGGATTTCTACGCTCTCGACGAGATACAAGCCAAGGCCATTGTCGAGATGCGTCTCCGACAACTCACAGGACTTGAGCAGGACAAACTGCGCGCTGAATATGAAGAACTGGAAAAACTTATCGCTTACCTCCAGCAGATTCTCGACGACCCCGAACTCTGCAAGAAGGTGATACGCGACGAACTCATCGAGGTGAAAACCAAGTGGGGGGACGAGCGCCGAACACAAATTGACTATACGGCGAGCGAGAACTTCAATGCGGAGGATTTCTATCCCAACAACGCTGAAGTCATCACCATATCCCACCTCGGATACATCAAGCGCACACAACTCTCTGAATTTAGACTCCAGGGTAGGGGTGGAGTAGGTAGCAAGGGAGGGTCGGCTCGCGATGAGGACTTCATCGAGCACATCTATCCCGCCATGAGCCACAACACCATGATGTTCTTCACCAAGAAAGGACGCTGCTACTGGATGAAGGTCTATGAGATTCCTGAGGGAAATAAAACATCGAAGGGACGCGCTATCCAGAACCTCCTCAACATCGACTCTGACGATAAGGCCACTGCATTCATCTGTGTGGAGAACATCAACGACCAGGAATGGGTGAAGACTCACAACCTCGTCTTCTGTACCCAACGAGGCACTGTCAAACGCACAAGGTTCGAGTACTACTCGCATCCGCGTAACAACGGTCTCAATGCCATCCGTCTTGTGGAGGGCGACGAGATTGTGGATGTGGCACTCACCAATGGCAACGAGGACATCCTCTTCGCCAACCGCAATGGTAGGGCTGTCATCTTCAACGAGAACCAAGTACGACTGATGGGACGCACCGCAGCAGGTGTAAGAGGCATGCGTCTCGACAACGACGGTGACGACAAAGTGATAGGAATGCTGACATTCGACTGCAACCCACCACTCTCCGCCGAGGAAATGGCGCTGCAGGACCAGCAGGCTGCTGTGGTGGATGAAGAGACAGACGACAACACTGCTCCTAACGATGTTACCCCAATGGAGGGAGAAACAGATTCAACCGACATCGAAGAGACTGTAGATGAGGGAGAAGTTGTGGAGTTCAGTTATCCTAAGGATGTGCTGGTGGTTTCCGAGAACGGATTCGGTAAGCGTTCCATCCTGCGCGACTACCGCAAGACCAACCGAGGAGGAAAGGGTATCAAGACACTCAACATCACCGAGAAGACTGGTAAACTCATCGCCGTGAAGGTAGTGGACGACAACGATGACCTCATGATTATCAACAAGAGCGGTGTGGTGATACGACTGGCTGTCAGTGGCATCAAAGTTCAGGGACGCAACACGCAAGGCGTCGTGCTGATCAACCTCAAGAAGCGTGGAGACATCATCAGCAGTGTCTGCTGTGTGGCTCACGAAGAACCTGAGGAAGAAACCACAGAAACACCAGAAAATCAAGAAATCCCGGAAACTCCAGAAACATCTGAATCCTCCGAAACATCTGAAACAACTGAAACATCCGAAAACCAATAAATTGTAAACGCTTAATATCCTATTCATTATGAAAAAGTTTATCATTATCTGTGCCGCGATGCTGGCAGTGTCGTGCACGATGTTCGGCCAAGACAAAGAGGCCGAGAAAGCAAAGAAGGCTGCCCTCAAGGAAGCCACCAAGCAGATGAATGATGCAGAAACTGCACTCAACACAGCCAACACTGTCTATCAGGCTCTTAAGGCTGATCCTTCTAACGCCGACAACAATGCGAAGTTGAACGCGGCTTTGACTGACGCTGAATCCCTTATCTCCTCCGCTCTTAAGAACGAGACCATAGGTGAAGACCCAAATGCATGGAACATTGCAGGACGTATCGAGACCATCAAGATGAACCGTATGCTCGAACAGAGACAGACTACGGGGGAAATGGACCTCAATGCTTTCTTCGAGAATCAGTTCAACATCGTCAACTATTTCTCTAAATGTGATGCCTGCGAGAAACAGCCCGACGCAAAAGGCAATCCACGCAAGGTCGTGTTCCACGACATCAACCAGCAACTCGCCAGAGGACCACGCACGAATCTGCTCATTGCCGGCTCTAACCTCTTCGACAAGAATCCCGATGCTTGCATCAAATACTTGAACCTCTACTTCGACTCATTCAAGGATCCGTTCTTCGCAAGCCTCGACCTCGAGAAGACTGACACCATGAAGACCGACGCTTACTTCATTCTCGCTTCTGCATATATGGAGAAAGGCGACACCGTGAGCGCTGAGCCTTATCTTGCTCAGGCTGTGACTTCACACAACTACGGACAGAATGCCATCTTTATGCTCATGCAGGCTCACAAGGACAACACCGCAGAGAAAATCAAGTACATGAAGATGGGATATGAGAGATATCCACAACAGGCCGCTTTCTACAAGAACCTCTATCAGGAGTACATGAACGAGAAGAAGTTCGATGATGCACGCGCAGTCCTCGACCAGGTCATCGAAACCAACGAAGACGTGGACGAAAAAGCATGGGCAAGTTACTACAAGGCTGCCACTTTCTACAATGAAGAGAAGAATCAAGAGGCATTCGATGCTTTCGTCAAGGCGGGTGAACTTAAGGAAGACTATGTCGAGGCATTCGAAGGTGCAGGTAACTGCGCATGGAAACTTGCTATGGCAAACGACAAGAACAAGGCTGTAGCCAAGGAATGGTACGACAAGGCCATCAAGTACTATGAGAAAGTACGTGAAATGGCACCAGACAATCCTGACAAGTGGGGCTACTTCCTCTATGCCATCTACAACAACTCTGGTAACGCTGCAAAGGCCAACGAGTTTAAGAAGTATTCTAAGTAAGACAAGTTCCTGAAAGGAACGCAACAGGCCATCATCTCAGATGGCGATACCATAAGAACACGTGGGGCGGATGATAGACCTATTGGGAATCATCCACTCCACGTCTATATAAATAGGTTAAATAGATTGTTTTCAGTATGGGTAAAAAGATTTTCTTATTGACATTCATGTTTTTGGTTGCTTCAGTGTCTGCCTTTCCCCAACAAGGAAAGGACGGAAAGAAGGACAAGCACAAAAAAGAAGATGTCTATAAAAGTAAGGAGGTGATGAAGGAAATCAGCACTCACCTCAAGAATTTCCAATACGCCAAGGCTGAGAACTCTTTTTACGCGGCGTTGAAGAAATATCCTGACGCTTACAGCGACCACAAACTATATCATGCCGCTGTGGAAATCGAACGGCAACTGGCACTCGAGCAGAACAAAAACATGTACTTGCAGAACAACAAGGCCGATACGGCCAAGTTCTTCAGGCACATCTACAATGTCTACGACTTCGCCATTCATCTCGACAGCATGGAAAGCATCCCCGACGAAAAGGGTAAGGTCAAATACAAGTACAGAAGTTCTAATGTGAGGAAAATGCTTTTCTTCCGCAACAACCTACGCTCGGCTGGTAAGTTCTTCTATCAGAAACGACTCTATCCTGATGCTTTCAAGCATATCGATATGTTCATTGAATCTCATAACGCTCCCATTATCACATCGGCTGCCGACACGACTGTTCAGAAGGAAGACTTGGTGCAGGTGGCTACTTTGGCCGTGCTGTCTGCATATGCCGCCGGACAGTACGACAACGCGTTAAAGTATATCGACATTGCGCTTAATGACACTGTCGCCAATAAATACCTGCTCGAGGTCGGAGCCAAGTCATACGCTCAACTTGGTGACACGCTGAAAGGAATCAAACTGCTCTATAGCGGAGTGAGAAATCATCCCGACTACGATTATTACTTCCTCACTCTGGTGAAGTACCACAACGAACACAACCAGTACCAGCAGTCGCTGAATCTCGCTTCCCACATGACAAGGAAGTTCCCCAAAAATAGGGATTATTGGTACATCAAGGGTAAGGAGGAACTTTATCTTAACCTCAACGACTCTGCTTTGGCCTCTTTCTCACACGCGGTGGTTCTCAAGGCAGATGATGCTGAGTCATACTCCGAGATGGGAAAAATCTACTTGAGATGGGCACAAGAATACTACAGAAGTCTTTCTGCTGCGCAGTTCAATGCGAATTCACGTAAGAAACTCAAGGCCTTTTATGCCGACGCTTGCAAGCATTTCGAAGCGGCACGCAAGTACAACGAGGCCGACCGAAGTCTGTGGCTCACTGGACTCCGTGAATGCTACTTCAACCTCAATCGAGGCAAGGAACTACGTGCCCTCGAGCGACTGAAATAACTATTCTTCTGTATATCTCAACTATCATCCCATTAAACCTTTTCGTTGATGAGGAGTCTAAATAAATAAAACATAACAACAATCAGAATATGAAGACCTTTTTCTACAGAACCATGCTGGCAGTATCTGCCTTCTGCTTCGTCGCTTTTGCCTCAGCTCAGAACACGGCATCACCAAGCGACGCCAAACCGCTCGTGAAACAAGCCGATGGCACAATCGTCATCAATACCACA
This sequence comes from uncultured Bacteroidales bacterium, assembly GCA_902773225.1. Taxonomy (GTDB): domain Bacteria; phylum Bacteroidota; class Bacteroidia; order Bacteroidales; family Bacteroidaceae; genus RUG11857. Next base: position 1,676 of record CACYEC010000054.1, on the reverse strand, counting down.
ACTCTCGCAGAAGATGTCAAAGGTTACCGTGCTTCTACACCGCTCGAAATCTACATCAAGTCGGGAAAAATAGTAAAAGTGGAGGCGCTGAAGAACCAGGAGACTCCCAAGTATTTCATCAATATCAAAAAGGAACTGCTTCCAAAATATGAGGGAATGAAAGTCAACAAGGTTGCTTCAACCCAAGTGGATGCTGTGACTGGAGCCACCCTCTCTTCCAATGCTGTCAAGGAAAATGTGAAGCGTGGTATTGAATACTACCAGAAGAACAAATAGTTCCCCACGATCTCTTAGAATAGAAAAAGCAGGGTCGACGCCCTGCTTTTTTTGTTCCTAAAGGCCTATATGCCTAATTAAGGCTTGTACTCTTCGCCCACTACCAGTTTGTCGCCCGTGAAATCCACGTTGAAGAAATGAGGATGACGGATGTAGCGTCCGTTGACGTTAAGATGACTATGAACCGACATGAGCCAGCGTCCGTCAAGGGTGCGGAAAAGCATGCTGTGTCCATAGTTGGGAGGGGTGATGGGTTGGGGTTCATGAACCCATGGACCTGCCAGTGTTCCGCTTTCAGAATAGGCTACACCTTGGGTGTAGATGTTGTCAACCCAACTGGTCCAGACCATACCCAGGCGGCCTGTCCCTGTGCGGAAGAGATAGGGACCATCGGTCACCTTGTTGGGCACCACTTCGCCTTTCTCGTTCTTCTCACGGCTCCAAGGGCATGTGCTTGACTTGAACATCAGCGTCGCTTCACCTACAGTTCCGCTGAGGTCATCCTTCAACTGGATGTACTCGATGGTACCGTCCCAGTTCTGCAGCCACTCGTAGCAATACACCAGATAGGGCTTGCCGTTGGTATCTACCCAGAAGGTGCCGTCCAAAGTGGGTTTGTCGGCAGGAAGGTAGGTGGGGTCGGCCATGGGGGTGTATGGTCCTTCGGCTTTGTCGCTGACCAGCACATGGCTCGCACGTCGTTCGATGACGTTGCCGCGGACGGTGTCAATCTTCACCTCACGGTTAGTGAAAGTGGCGAAGTAATAGTACTTGCCCTTGTATTTGTGGAACTCGGCAGCCCAAATCATTGGACGTGGACCCATCCACGAATCTGGGTCGGTCTGTGCAACACGATAAGGACCTTCCCATAGTTTCAGGTCTTTGCTTTTCCACATCATACCGCCCGTTCCGGTCATGTAGTACATCTGAGTGGCGCTGTCGGCGAGCACTGCAGGGTCGCTCATCACGATGGAGTCAAGTGGTACATTGTAACGAACCCGTGACCCTCGCTGAGCATTCAGGGTAACGAAAGGTAGCCATATCAGCAACAGCCACCCAATCAAATGGTTAGTCTTCTGTGTTTTCATATCTGTAATAAAATAAATCAACCATTCATCAACTGCGTCACTTCAGCTGGATTGAGTGCCCATTCGTAGGAGTAGGCTTCATCGGCTTCCTCTGCTGTCTCTACAGCGGTAAGGCCTTGCGCTTGTGCTTTTATGTCGAGCAAACCACCCACCGAGAGCTTCGACTCCAGCTTGTGGAGCAATGCCTCGATGGAATCGCTGTCTGCTCCTCGCAAAGTCTGTGAGGTGAATGGCATCTCGAGCCAGATAATCTCGCGCTTGGCCACATCGAGCACACCGAAGACCAGACCCTTGGAAAGGTCGCCCTCGCTG
>CACYEC010000053.1 GCA_902773225.1 uncultured Bacteroidales bacterium | reverse complement strand
CCGGTAACGGATCTGGTGGGATTCGCCAACGATGAGTTCAAACTCTACAGGAAACGTCCTTATCAGGCTTACAAAGCCGAATGGGGACAGCCCTATACCTTCGTGCTGGAGAAAGGCGGGAAGGCAGAGGGAGTGGTGATGCTTGGCAATGGCCACAGCCACTACAACAATGTCAAGTACCTCATCGCAAGGGTGTATGCCCAGAAACTGGGTATTCCCTACATCAACTTCTACACGCAGATGGAAAACGAAAGAAACTATGTCATCAGTCGCATCAGCAAGTTCTTGAACGGCCAAGCATAGGAACCCAAGAGCCAAAGAAAAAGGGGATACAGCACAACTGTGCCTGCGATGGAGGCAGCCTCGACCATTACGATTTGTTTTGCAGGCAACAGGACAAGGTACCCTCTCGTGATCAGCAATTTTGCCGATTCAAAATCTTTCCCCTTTTTCTTCTTCTTATCATGGAAAGCATCATCACCCAACTGACCCAGCAAAAGGAATGGGAGGATTTTCTCAAATACCGACTGCTCAAGTGCCGTTTCAACTGGCATGAGTTCGCAGCCGCCGACAGTTATGTGGAGCAAGAGAAATATCTCCAACTGGCACAAAAGATTGGCCTGGGTGAGGACTTGAGCATCCCCCGGAAAATGATGGTCAACAAGATGGGCGCTGGCAAGAAACGGGTGGTGTATAGTTTCGCACCCGACGAGATGACATTACTCAAGTTCATCGCATATCGGCTTTATCATTACGATGACCATTTCGCACCCAACTGCTATGCCTTCCGCCGTGGAGTGAAAGCTCATGACGCCATCCGCCGCATCAACAGCGCCATCAACGGACACGCCATGTGGGCATACAAACTCGACATCCACAACTATTTCAATTCCATCTCCATCGATATCCTACTGCCAATGCTGGAGGAGATGTTTGCCGACGACCAACCTTTGTTCCATTTCTTTGAGAGGATGCTGACCAACAACCGCGTCGAATACAACGGGGAGGTCATCCATGAAAACCACGGCGTGATGGCTGGCGTCCCCACATCACCTTTCCTGGCCAATGTCTATCTCAAGGAGGTGGACAAGCATTTCCATGAGGCAGGTGCCATCTATGCACGCTATTCCGACGACATCATCATCTTTGCCCCTGACCCTGACACGCTTGAGGATTATAGGAGGCAGATGGAAGATTTCCTCAGACAATACCGGCTTGAGGTCAACCCAGAGAAGGTGAAGGTTTACTCACCCGACGAGGCCTACGAGTTTCTGGGATTCAAATGCCATGACAACAACATCGACATCTCGGAGTCGACGAAGAAAAAGATGAAGGGCAAAATCAAAAGGGCGGCAAACTCCTTGCTTCGATGGAGCAAAAAACAACACTTCCCGCCAGAAAAGGCGATGAAGGGACTCGTCAACCGTTTCAACCGAAAGTTCTTTGAAGAAAACGATGCCGAAACACTCTCCTGGTCGAGGTGGTTCTTCCCCGTCATCAACCAATCCGAAGGCCTCAGAGAAATCGACCACTACCTGCAGCAGTATATCCGCTTCCTCGCAACGGGCAGACATTGCAAGACTAACTACAAAACGGATTACACCCTACTGAAGCAACTGGGCTACCGAAGTCTAGTCCACGAGTTCTACAACTTCAAGAACAATCAATAAGAACGCAGGGATGGGTATGCCGAACATTACAAATGTCTTTTCTCCGAATTCACGTAAAATAAATGCCAATCCATAATCATCGTATAATCCATGTTCGTAAAAAAAGCGCCTAACACCTAAAAACTGAGTATTTTACAATCGAAACATTGATATTTGAAAGGAATGTTGTATTTTTGCATATTATAAATGTTCAGTTTGTGGGCCTTTATGCCCTAAAAACATCTATAACCGCATCTTTACACCTAACATGAATAACAATGCTGGTTTTCATTGACACAGAGGTCGGGGTTGACAGTCAGAAAGTGTTTGATTACGGGGCTGTACGAGAAGATGGTGCTGTGCTGCACACGCAGTCAGCCCAGGACTTCCATGCATTCGTGTCAGGATGCGGAATAATATGCGGACACAACATCATCAACCACGACCTCAAGTACCTTCAACTTCAAGGCAATCACATCTTCATCGACACACTCCCGTGGTCACCTCTGTTGTTTCCCCAAAAGCCATACCATCGACTGCTCAAAGACGACAAACTGCAAGTGGACGAACTGAACAACCCTGTCAATGACGCAAAGAAAGCAAAGGATTTGTTCGATGATGAAGTAAAGGCATGGCATCAACTGTCGCCAGAAATACAAACTATCTATAGAAAATTGCTGTCTGAACAACAAGAGTTTGACGGATTCCTGACTTTCATAACAGAGCCTGGAACTCAGCTCGTGGAGCAAGACCTCGAACAATTAATCCGACAGCAATTCCATGGCATAATTTGTGAGAACGCCAATATAGCAGCTGTGGCCAAACATTATCCAGTGGAACTGGCATACTCACTGGCACTAATCGGCACCGACGACGTACAGTCGTTGACACCACCATGGGTGATGCACAATTATCCCAAAGTGGGCAATGTGATGACTTTTCTCAAGAACACGCCCTGCGGAAAATGTGAATACTGCAAAACACAACTCGATGCACACAGTGGATTGAAGGAATTCTTTGGCTACGACACTTTCCGACTCTTCGACGACGTCCCCATGCAACAGCAGGCTGTGGAGGCGGCTATACAAGGGCAGTCGATACTGACTATCTTCCCAACAGGAGGAGGCAAGTCTTTGACCTTTCAACTGCCGGCTCTGATGGCGGGACGAAACATTCACGGCTTGACCGTCATCATCTCCCCGCTGCAAAGTCTCATGAAAGACCAAGTGGACAATCTCGCAGACCGTGGCATCACTGATGCAGTGACCATCAACGGACTTCTCGACCCGATTGAACGGGCCGTAGCCATCAAACAAGTAGCTGACGGAACTGCCAACCTGCTCTATATCGCTCCCGAAATGCTCAGGAGCAGAACCGTCGAACGACTGCTGATGAGCCGCAACGTGGTGCGTTTTGTCATCGACGAAGCACACTGCTTTTCGGCCTGGGGACAAGATTTCCGTACCGACTACCTCTTTATCGGCGACTTCATACGCAAACTGCAGATACAGAAACAACAGAAGAATCCAATACCTGTCTCATGCTTCACCGCCACCGCAAAACAGAAGGTAGTGAGCGACATCTGCGACTATTTCAAACGAAAACTCGGCATAGAACTCCAGATTTTCGCTGCCAGCGCAGAGAGAAAAAACCTGCGATACGCTGTGCTTCACACCGAAACCGAAGACGAGAAATATTTTCAGTTACGCAACCTCATCCTCGGGCATCAGTGCCCTACGATTGTATACGTCAGCCGAACCAGAAGAACAATAGAACTGGCCGCACGTCTGTGCCGAGACGGAATTACTGCCCTACCCTTCAACGGGAAAATGGACGCTGCTGAAAAAGTGGCCAACCAAAATGATTTCATGAATGGTGAGGTACAGGTCATCGTCGCCACATCTGCTTTTGGAATGGGTGTGGACAAGAAAGATGTGAGGTTGGTGGTACACTACGACATCAGCGATTCACTGGAAAACTACATTCAGGAAGCAGGAAGGGCCGGACGAGACCCACACTTGGAGGCCGACTGCTTCGTCCTTTACGGAGACAGCGACCTCGACAAGCATTTCCTCCTGCTCAACCAAACAAAACTGTCCATCAGCGAGATACAGCAAGTATGGAAAGCCATCAAGGACCTCATGGCAAAACGGGAGCAGGTGTGTTGCTCACCACTCGAAATCGCACGACAGGCCGGATGGGACGACGACAATGTCAACGAAATAGAGACACGTGTCAAGGGGGCTGTAACGGCTCTCGAAGAAGCAGGATTCATCCGAAGGGGAGACAATGTGCCACATATCTACGCTACAGGCATCCTGGTGCCGAACATGGATGAAGCAAGAAACAGACTGACAGCATCGAAACTCTTCGACGAAAACACACGGGAGGTAGCAGCTCGAATTATCCGCTCACTCATCAGCAGCAAAGCCACAGCCAAAGGAAGGGGAGCCGAGGCAGAAAGCCGCGTGGACTATCTGGCCGATATCTTAGGACTGAAGAAGGAGACCGTCATCCGAAACATCAACCTCATGAGGCAAGAAGGCATTCTAGCCGACGTTTATGACATGAAGGCGTTCATCGACAGAGCCAATGTCGTAAAAGGACTTGACAGCCCAATGCGACTAGAGCGGTACCTCATCGAACTGATTGGAAAGGGAAAGCAGACTTTCAACTACAAACAACTGAACTGATGCACAGGCGGCCGGCAATACACGATGCACTGTGAAAATGTTGCGCACTTTGCTCCATTTTCTTCACTCAAGAGGATATATCTACAAACAAGAGCATAGAACTGCTGGCGAAAGCGTCAGTCTGCAACTGCAAGTCAGCCGAGAAAACGCATTGGCACGTTTCGAACAACGGATGAACTTATGCCGTTTTGTGGCAAAGACTCTGGAAGCCTCACCTACATCCGACAACAGCAAAATGGTCTCTTTCTCCATGGTTGGGCTGTTGGAGCAGTACAATGCCAAAATACAGACCCAACTGTTCGGCTCAACACAAAAGGCATCGCTCAGCGATATGGAGGAAGCATTGCTCTACTTCTCACGGATGGGACTGATGAAAATCGAAGGGGGCTTCATGGTCTCATACAGTACAATACAACTGAAACGACTGGTGGAACGACGCGTACGGTATAGCAAAGAACAATACAAACTGCTCGACGAGTTTTACCAACAACGCATCCAGCAAATCCACATCGTGGGTGAATACGCCAACATGATGGTGCAAAACTACGATGCCGCTATCCGCTTTGTCAGCGACTATTTCCTCCTTGACTACAAACTGTTCATTGGAAAGTATTTCAAAGGAGAACGACGTATTCAAATCACAAAGAACATCACTCCAGAGAAATACAACCAGATATTCGGACTACTTTCACCCAGGCAGAAAGAGATTATCGATGACAAGCAAAGCAAATATATTGTCGTGACCGCTGGACCAGGAAGCGGAAAAACAAGGGTTTTGGTGCACAAACTGGCATCTCTGTTACTGATGGAGGATGTCAAGCATGAACAACTACTGATGCTCACTTTCTCACGCGCCGCTGCCACTGAATTCAAAAAACGCCTCATCGAATTGGTAGAAGGAGCGGCACATTTTGTGGACATCAAGACTTTCCATTCCTACAGTTTCGACCTGTTGGGACGGCAAGGTACACTTGAGGAGGCTGACACCGTGGTACAACGAGCGGCAGAGATGATTGAGAACAATGAGGTGGAATCCTCGAAAATAGCGAAAACCGTGCTCGTCATCGATGAGGCACAGGATATGGGAACCGATGATTTCAGACTCGTCAAAGCACTCATGCAACAGAATGAGGACATGCGGGTGATTGCCGTGGGAGATGACGACCAGAACATATATGCCTTCCGGGGCAGCAACTCAGCTCACTTGAGAGCACTCATCGACGATTACGGAGCCAAAACATATGAACTGATTGATAACTACCGCTCCGACCAAGCCATCATCGACTACGCCAACCATTTTGTCTCGAACATTCCCAACCGCATGAAACAGACTCCCATAAGGGCGTTTTACAACGAGACGGGTCATGTGGAACCCTCTGCCAACATCTCGCATTTCACGTTCAACCCCTCACTGAAGAAAGGCACAACAGCAGTGCTCACCGTCACAAACGAACAAGCCCTGCAAGCGACACACATGCTACAATTACAAGGGAAACACGTCAAGTTCATCCAAACCACCGACGGATTCAGGTTCATCAACCTTGCCGAGGTCCGCTATTTCTTCAAGCAGTTGGGGAAAAGCGAGGACGGACGCATCAGCCATGAGCAATGGAATAATGCAAAGAAAAACACAGAGGAAAAATATGCTACGAGCAACTGCCTTGAAGCGATGAGGAAGTTCTTCGACGATTTTGAAGCTACGCACAAATCTTTCTATCGAAGCGACCTCAGGGAATTCGTACTCGAATCGAACTATGAGGACTTTATTGCCTCTGAAGACAACACTGTCTTTGTCAGCACCATCCACAAAGCCAAGGGACGTGAGTTCGACACCGTTCACTTGATGGTGGGCAACATACGCATGTTTGATGAAGATATGCTCCGAGCTGTCTATGTCGGAATAACACGCGCCCGGCACAATTTGTTCTTCTACAAGGACACGGCTTTTCTTGACTCACAGTCATCCATCGTCATCCCACTTTCCATGCATGATGTCAGGCTCGATTATTTCCGCAACCACAAGGAACAGACGCTCAGTCTCCGCAGTGGCGACAAAATGAGCTATTCCTCAAACTGCCTCTCATCAATACAGGGAACTCGAATCACCTATCTGTCAAAGAGCATGAGGAAACGTATGGAAGAACTACAGGCGAAAGGGTTCGAAGTGACTGACGCCGAAGTGAGTTTTGTCCTCGCCTGGCGTCCGCCTGAAGAACAAGAAGAAATTGCCGTCTGTCTTGCCAACATCACCTTGACAAAGAACGGCTCCAAAGGGGCAAATTCCCCCACCCCAACAACGGAAACAAGCAACCTCACATGAGGATGCCCGAGTTATACGAACTGATGACTAACACCTCGCGATACATAGTAATATAAAAAAAATAAGTTGCCTCACTGTTGGATTTTATCACGCGACTGTTGAATAACTTTCTGGCATGATTCCAATCGTTGG
>CACYEC010000052.1 GCA_902773225.1 uncultured Bacteroidales bacterium | reverse complement strand
AAGAGAACAAAAAACGAACAATAAAAAAATAACAGAAAAATGGCACATCCTAAAAGAAGACAGTCAAAGACAAGCACACGAAAGAGAAGAACGCACGACGTGGCAGTGGCACCTACACTCGCCAAATGCCCTAACTGCGGAGAATACTACGTTTACCACACTGTATGCCCATCATGCGGATACTACAGAGGTAAGGTTGCAATCGAGAAACAGGAAGAAGCTATCTAATGACTGAGAAAATGTGCCCAGGGGGTTGTAGTGGATATAGCAAACTCTTTGGACATATTTTTTAACATCATATTATGAGAAACTATGGGAAAGATTAATGCTGTCATTACTGGCATAGGCGGATTCGTTCCAAGCTATATCCTTGACAATGAGGAAATGTCGCGCATCGTCGATACCACCGATGAGTGGATTATGAAGCGTATCGGAGTGAAAACACGTCATATACTCAAACCAGAAGAAGGAAATGGCACCTCTTTCATGATGACTAAGGCAGTCGAGGAATTGTTGCAGAAGACTCAAATCGACCCTCAGACCATCGAGGCAATGGTGTGCGCAACCACAACACCCGACTATCATTTCCCCTCAACGGCTTCTCTTGTCATCGGTAACCTCGGACTGCAGAACTGCTACGGATTCGATATGGAAGCCGCGTGCGCTGGATTCCTTTACGCCATGGAGGTCGGAGCCGGACTGATTGCTACAGGAAGAGTGAAGAGAATCGTTGTCTGTGGAGGTGACTTCATGTCGTCAATGACAAACTACGAGGACAGAACAACATGCCCCATCTTCGGTGACGGTGCCGCTTGCGTGCTCATGGAGGCCACTGAAGAGGACTACGGACTCATTGACACTTACTTCCGCACCGACAGCCACTACGACCCACTCCACATGGCTGCAGGCGGTTCGGCATGTCCACCATCTCACGAAACCGTTGATAAACGTATGCACTTCGTCTATCAAGAAGGAAAAGAGGTATTCAAGCATGCAGTCACAAACATGTCGGATGCTGTTGAAATCATCGCAAAGAGAAACAACCTCACAAACGATGACATCGCATGGCTTGTACCTCACCAGGCCAACATACGCATCGAAACGGCTGTGGCTAAACGAATCAACCTGCCAGAAAGCAAGGTCATGATCAATATCGACCACTTCGCCAACACCAGTGGTGGTACCTTGCCACTCTGCCTCTGGGAGTATGAACCACAACTCAAGAAAGGTGACAATATCATCTTCACTGCATTTGGTGGTGGATTCACCTGGGGTGCCTCATACATGAAATGGGGATACGACGGAGATAAGTTCAGCAAGAAATAACAACAATGAACAGAAAACCAAGACGGACAATACCATCAACATGTTTTTCTGATTCAATAACTGTAGAAGCGCATCGTTGAACGGCGGTGCGCTTCTTTGGCTAAAGACAGATTGGCTTATGGATAACAAAAAGTTCAAATCGGGGTTTGTCAATATCGTCGGAAACCCCAACGTAGGTAAATCCACTCTTATGAACTTACTGGTCGGAGAGAGGATTTCTATCGCCACTTTCAAGGCACAGACCACCAGGCACCGAATCATGGGAATCATCAACGACGACGACTCCCAAATCGTATTCTCCGACACACCTGGAGTGCTCAAACCCAACTATAAACTCCAGAAGTCGATGCTTAACTTCTCCGAGAGCGCACTTGCCGATGCGGATGTACTCCTTTATGTCACCGACCCGGTCGAGAAAAACGACAAGAACAACGACTTCCTCGAGAAAGTCAACAAAATGAAGGTGCCGGTTCTCGTACTCATCAACAAAATAGACCTCACGGATCAGGACAAACTCACGGAACTGGTGGAGCAATGGCATACCATGTTGCCTAAAGCAGAAATCATCCCCATATCAGCATTGCATAAGTTCAATGTCGATGCCGTGCTTAAACGCATCAAAGAACTACTGCCGGAGTCACCCCCTTATTTCGACCAAGACCAACTCACTGACAAGCCGGCAAGATTCTTCGTCAGCGAAATCATGAGGGAGAAGATACTCCTCTACTACGACAAGGAGATTCCTTACTCCGTTGAGGTGGCTGTAGAAAGTTTCAAGGAAGACGAGCATCATATTCATATCAATGCGGTCATCTATGTTGAAAGGGATTCTCAGAAAGGAATCATTATCGGAAAGAAGGGCTATGCACTGAAGAAGGTGGCGACAGAAGCCAGAAAGTCGCTTGAGAAATTCTTCGGGAAACCAGTGTTTCTTGAAACCTTTGTTAAAGTTGATCCCGACTGGAGAAACTCCGACAGAGAACTCACCAACTTCGGATATAACCCCGACTGACAGTCCCAATCATCTGGTAAAACCCAGATTGGAGAACACTGAGGGGAGGATAGAACTAATCATTATCAATTCAGGCTGTGAAGCCTTAAATCCAAAAACAAACAGAATGGGAAATTTAGTAGCAATAGTGGGACGCCCTAATGTGGGCAAATCCACACTCTTCAACCGACTGACCAGTACCCGTCACGCTATCGTGAGTGACACGGCAGGTACCACCCGCGACCGTCAATACGGTAAATGTGAGTGGAGTGGGAGAGTCTTCTCCGTCGTCGATACAGGCGGATGGGTGGTCAACTCCGACGATGTGTTCGAGGAGGAAATAAGGAAACAAGTGCTCATCGCCATTGAGGAGTGTGATGTCATACTCTTTATGGTCGATGTGAAAAACGGTGTCACAGATCTCGACGAACAAGTGGCAGAAATACTCAGGCAGTCTAAACGACCAGTCATTCTTTGTTGTAACAAGACTGACACCAATGAAATGCAGTACTACAGCGCTGAGTTCTACTCTCTCGGACTGGGTGACCCTATGTGCATCTCTGCACTCTCAGGCAGTGGAACAGGGGAGATGCTCGATGCCATCGTGGCAGCCTTTGGCGACAAACCCGATGGACCATTGGAGGAGGACATACCACGCATAGCTGTCGTCGGACGGCCCAATGCTGGTAAATCGTCTATCATCAACGCTTTCCTTGCCGACGACCGCAATGTGGTGACCGACATTGCAGGAACCACCCGCGACTCCATCTACACCAAGTTCGATAAGTTCGGGTTTAAGTTCTATCTCGTTGATACAGCAGGCATCAGGAAGAAAAACAAGGTCAATGAGGATCTTGAGTTCTATTCCGTGATGAGGGCCATCCGTGCCATTGAGAATGCCGACGTCTGTGTGCTCATGATAGATGGAACGCGCGGTATCGAGGGACAGGATATCAATATCTTCCAACTTATTCAGAAGAACCAGAAAGGACTCGTCGTTGTCGTTAACAAGTGGGACCTTGTTGAGGACAAGAGCAATAAGGCCATCAAGTATTTCGAGGACACTATACGTGAACGACTTGCGCCTTTCAGCGATGTGGAAATCGTTTTCGCATCCGCACTCACCAAACAACGTATCTTCAAGGTGCTGGAGGCTGCACAAAGGGCGTACAACAGCAGGACGACACGTGTCTCCACCAATAAACTCAACGAGGTGATGCTGCCCATCATCGAAGCGACTCCTCCACCATCTCTCAAGGGAAAGTACATCAAAATCAAGTACTGCATGCAACTGCCCAACACATACGTGCCATCTTTTGTCTTCTATGCCAACCTCCCCCAGTACGTCAAGGAACCGTATAGGAGATTCCTCGAGAACAAGATACGTGAGAACTGGAATTTCACTGGTACCCCAATCAATGTCTATATCCGTCAGAAATAATCAGCCCGTGATGAAACAGTTGGTAAAAAGGCTGTCTATGGCGTGTTTGTGCCTTCTCGTGCTAACAGCCTGTAATGACGATACCCCCAAAGTAGCATCACAAAAGGCCTTGCTCAATGCCATGAAACTCCTTGAAAAAGGCGACCTGGACAAGTATTACCAATGTCTCGATTTCGGTCAGGAACTAGACTCGCTCACTCAGGCACAGGCAGTCAAAATGTGGGTCATGCACCAACAAATCAACAACAAAGCAAAGGGAAAGACCCTCACCACCGATGTGGTGAAGGTCGATCTCTTAGCCGATACAGTGGCTTTGGTCTATTACAAAATCAAATACGAGTCGGGCAATGAGGAGGTTAGCGCCAACAAGATGGTCTGCCGTAATGGAGAATGGAAAATACGGGTCAGAAACTGAATCTTTTAAGGTGATTTGTGAAAAATCGCTTGGCGATTGTGCTCGATAAATCAAATTGTTCTGATAGTCAATAAAAAACAATTCGATTATTCAATAATCTGTGACAAAAAGAATAATCCTTAATTGATTATTGACTCTCATCCTCTGCTTCCTTGTACTTGCGCAGGATGTCAGAGGCGAAGATGAAGTCGTTCAGTCGCTTGTTGTCGCTGTGCATGATGTCGGCACTGGTGCCTTGCCACTCGGCTTTGCCCTCGCAGATGAAGATAATCTTGTCGCCGATGCCCATCACGGAGTTCATGTCGTGGGTGTTAACGATGGTGGTGATGTTCAATTCCGTGGTGATGCCGTGAATCAACTCGTCAATCACAATCGATGTCTTGGGGTCAAGACCGGAATTGGGTTCGTCGCAAAACAGGTATTTGGGATTCAAGGCAATGGCGCGTGCGATGGCAGCTCTTTTCTGCATACCACCGCTGATTTCACTGGGCAACTTGTGTTCGGCACCCGAAAGGTTCACACGGCCGATGCACTCAAGGGCACGTTTCTCGCGCTCGATGGCGGTGGCGTTGGAAAACATGTTCAGAGGGAACATTACATTCTCAAGGACTGTCATCGAGTCGAACAAAGCGGCACTTTGGAACAGCATGCCCATCTCCCTGCGAAGCAGGATTTTCTCTTTCTTGCTGAGCGCGCAGAAGTCCACACCGTCGTAGAAAATCTTACCGCTTGACGGATCCAGCAAACCCACGATGTTGTTGAGTAGCACAGTCTTGCCACTACCACTTTGACCGATAATCAAGTTGGTCTTTCCGTTTTCGAAGACCGCGTTGATGTCTTTCAACACGTCCTTGTCTTCGAACGATTTATAAAGATGACTTACTTCTATCATGTGAGTATTTGCGTTAGGAAGATGTCGGCGAACAAGATGAGCACACTGCTTGTAACCACAGCGTCGGTGCTGGACACACCAACCTCTATCGAACCACCATCAACAGTATAACCCTTGTAAGCAGAGACACTTGAGATGATGAAGGCATAGACCACAGCCTTGATCATGCCGCACCAGAAAAACCAAGGGTTGAACTCGTAGCGGAAACCTTCTGTTAACTCACTGATGGTGGTGGTGCCCATGAACGACGTGCAGTAAGCACCAATCAAACCACTGAACACACTCAATGTCACCAAGATGGGCATGATGGTCATCAGCCCCAGTATCTTCGGCAGTATCAGATAGTTGGCAGAATTGACCCCCATGATATCCAAAGCGTCAATCTGCTGAGTAATACGCATCGTGCCTAATTCGGAGGCAATGTTCGAACCAACCTTGCCTGCCAGAATCAAACACATGATGGACGAGGAGAATTCCAGTAGCATGATTTCACGGGTGGTGTACCCTGTCACCATGCGAGGCATCCACGGACTTTGAATGTTCAACTTAATCTGAAGGCAAATCACTGCGCCGATGAAGAAACTGATGATGAGGACTATACCTATCGAATTATAGCCCAACTGGAACATCTCCTTCACATATTCCTTGTAGAACATGCGCCAACGGTCGGGCTGTGAGAATGTACGGCCCATCAACTGAACGTAACGGCCCGTCTCTGTCAATGATTTCTTTAGTGTCAGCATCTTGTTGTTCTAAAACTGTGCAAAAGTATGAAATAAATGTGTATTTTACACTCTTCGATGCGTTTTTTTTGACCTTTATCACGCTTATTCAACAAACAATTTCTAATTTTGCCATATAAGCGAAATTCTTTGGAACAAAACATGGACATGAACGATATGGATCAACAAAAGGTGCAACAGGCACCTGTCACAAACGCAGGTGACGACGCACGCCCCGAATACTCCGATGACCGAATGACCCTTTATACCCGACATCTGGTCAAAACCTACGGCAAACGAACTGTCGTCAACGACGTTTCCTTCCATGTGCGACAAGGCGAGATTGTGGGACTGCTCGGACCTAACGGAGCGGGCAAGACCACATCTTTCTACATGACCACAGGACTTGTTGTTCCCAATGCGGGGAAAGTGTTCATCAACGACAAGGAGATAACGGATTACCCAGTCTATAAACGGGCTAAATACGGGGTGGGTTACCTTGCGCAGGAGGCATCCGTGTTCCGCACGATGAGCGTCGAGGACAACATCGCCACCGTACTTGAGATGACTGGAAAACCACGTTCGTACCAGAAGGAGAAACTCGAAAGCCTTATCGAGGAATTCCGACTCCAGAAAGTGAGGAAAAACCGTGGAAACCAACTTTCAGGTGGCGAACGACGAAGGACGGAGATAGCGCGTTGCCTTGCCATCGACCCTAAGTTCATCATGCTCGACGAACCTTTCGCCGGCGTCGACCCCATTGCTGTGGAGGACATCCAGTATATCGTCTGGAAACTTAAAGACAGGAACATAGGCATCCTTATCACCGACCATAACGTGCAGGAAACACTCTGCATCACCGACCGCGCCTACCTCCTTTTCGAAGGGCGTATCCTCTTCAAGGGCACTCCACCCGAACTGGCTGACAACCGTATCGTTCGTGACAAGTACCTCGGCTCCAACTTCATCCTCCGCCCCAAGGACTTCCAACTTATCGAGGAAAAAAAACTCAGAGAATCGGAAGAGGAAAACGGATAAAAACATTTGGTCTGTTAGCGTTAATTATTTTCTTTTTTCACTGATAAGCCACAATATGCTGTGGCTTATGAATGATTTGTATCACTAAAAAGAAAAAATGCCTATCTTGTTGGTCATCTCAAAGAAAAATGCTAACTTTGCACCTTGAATTTCAACTCGTGAGTAAAAACATTTACAAAACAACACTTTAATAGTAGAAATAAAGATGAATATTTCATTAGAGAACATCGACAAACTCAATGGCGTGATTACAGTAGTCATCGAACCAGCTGACTATGAAAAAGCATACGCTGACCAACTGAAGGACCTGAGAAAGAAAGCGCACGAACCTGGATTCCGTCCAGGAATGGTGCCTGTAGGACTGCTCAAGAAGAAATACGGCAAGGGAATTATGGCTGATGTGGTGAATGAGGTACTGCAAGAAAAACTCTTCGCCTATATCCGCGAGAACAAGGTCAACATGCTCGGAGAGCCTCTTCCCATGCCACAAGACAGCATAAGCCTCGAGGAGGGCGACAGTTTTACCTTCAAGTTCGAATTGGCCCTTGCTCCTGAGTTCAAGGCAGAACTAGACAGCACAGACACACTGCCTTTTTATGAGGTAGAGGTTTCAGACGAGATGATACAGCGCCAAGTGGAGATGTACCAGCAGAGAGGCGGTAGCTACCAGAAAGTTCTCAACTATCAGGATAACGATATGCTCAAGGGAACACTCACCGAACTTGATGAGGACGGAAACGACAAATCCGAGGGTATCGTCAACGAGGAAGCCGTGATGCTTCCGAAGTACCTCAAGAACGAAGAGCAGAAGGCTCTCTTCAACGATGCCAAGCCACAGGAAGCCATCGTGTTCAATCCAGCCAAGGCATATGAGGACAACGAAGCAGGAATGGCATCTTTGCTCAACGTGAAGAAAGAGGAAGTCAGCGACCATCAAGGCGATTTCCGTTTCGATGTGAAGGAAATCACACGATTCATGCCAGGACCTCTCGATAAGAACCTCTTCGATGAAGTATATCCAGGTGCTGACATCAACACGCCAGAAGAGTTCACCGCAAAAGTCAAGGAAACCATTCAGAACCAGTTCAATAAGGACGCTGAGTACAAATTCTTGCTCGACCTCCGCAACTACATCAGTAACAAGGTGGGCAAACTCGAATTCCCAGACGGTAAACTCAAGCGAATCATGACCGCCAACGCCAAAGGCGATGCTCAGAAGGTGGAGGAAAACTACGACAAGAGCATCGAGGAACTCAAATGGCACCTCATCAAGGAACAACTCGTGGAACAGACAGGCGTGAAAGTTGACGACAATGATGTACTGGAAATGGCAAGAGAGACCACTCGTATGCAGTTCGCTCAGTACGGTATGCTCAACATCCCCAATGAGTACCTTGAGGACTCTGTCAAGGAAATGCTCAAGAAACGTGAGACTGTGGATAACCTCATTGACCGTTGCATTGAGATGAAACTCGCTTCTGCACTCAAGGACATTGTCACTCTCGAGCAGAAGACCGTATCTGCAGAGGAGTTCAACAAGATGTTCGATTGATCATCAAACCTCAAAGGACAGCATGTGGTGGATGCCTTTCCCAAGTGATGGCATCCACCACATTATTTATATATATGGTTTTGTAGATGAAATTGTAGGGAAAAGTCTGAAAAATATCAAACCAAAAGCGGAAAATTCAAAAAAAAATTGTAACTTTGTATAACTATAGAATTGTAAAACTCAAAATAAATAATTATGATAGACGATTTCAAAAAATTCGCAATCCACAACGCTCATGTCAACAGCATGGTGTTAGATGATGTCATCAAGTCACAAAGTGGTTACCTCAATCCCTACATCCTAGAGGAAAGACAACTCAACGTCACTCAACTCGACGTGTTCTCACGACTGATGATGGACCGCATCATCTTCCTTGGTACGGAAATCAATGACTATACTGCCAACACCTTGCAGGCTCAACTCCTCTATCTCGACTCCGTAGATAATGGCAAAGACATCAGCATCTATATCAACAGCCCAGGTGGAAGTGTCAGCGCAGGACTTGGAATCTACGATACGATGCAGTTCATCACCAGCGACGTACAGACCATCTGTACGGGCATGGCCGCTTCTATGGCCGCCGTACTGCTTGTAGCCGGTCAAGAGGGCAAACGGTCAGCACTGCCTCACAGCAGGGTGATGATTCACCAACCGATGGGAGGTGCGCAGGGACAGGCATCCGACATTGAAATCACAGCAAGGGAGATTCAAAAGTATAAGAAAGAACTTTACACCATCATTGCTGAACACGCTCACCAACCCTTTGACAAGGTGTGGGCCGATTCCGACCGTGACTACTGGATGACAGCCGAGGAAGCGCGCGAGTATGGAATGATTGACCAAGTAATGAAACGTAAATAAACTGACAGAATGAGAAAATGCTCGTTTTGCGGACGCTCTGAAAAAGAAGTCAACCTGCTCATCACAGGTGTCACTGGATGCATCTGTGACGAATGTGCCACACAGGCCGGAGAAATCGTCAAGGAAAACCTCAAGTCGAAAAAAGAGAGTTTCCACATCGATACACTGCCCAAGCCCAAAGAGATAAAGGCTTACCTCGACCAATATGTCATCGGACAAGACGATGCAAAAAAATCGCTTGCAGTGGCTGTCTATAACCACTACAAACGACTCCAGCATCTCGGAGCCGACGAAGAAGTCGAACTCGAGAAGTCCAACATCATCATGGTGGGTAGCACAGGTACAGGAAAGACATTGTTGGCGAGAACCATAGCCAAGATGCTTGTTGTGCCTTTCACCATCGTCGATGCCACGGTGCTCACCGAAGCTGGATACGTCGGTGAGGACGTGGAAAGCATACTTTCACGACTATTGCAGGAGACAGACTATGACCCCGTGAAGGCAGAAAGGGGTATCGTGTTTATCGACGAGATAGACAAGATAGCCAGAAAAAGCGACAATCCATCCATCACTCGTGACGTGAGTGGAGAAGGTGTGCAACAGGCGTTGCTCAAACTTCTCGAGGGCTCCGTCATCAATGTGCCTCCCTACGGCGGTCGCAAGCATCCTGAGCAGAAGTTTATTCAAGTCAACACGCGCAATATCCTCTTTATCTGCGGAGGTGCGTTCGATGGTATCGAACGACGCATAGCACAACGACTCAACACCCACGTTGTGGGCTATTCTGCAGTCGAGAACACAGCCAGGGTAGATAAGTCAAATCTTATGAAGTATATCGCTCCCATGGATCTCAAAAGTTATGGACTCATACCTGAAATCGTGGGACGACTACCCGTGCTCACACACCTCGACCCGCTCGGAAAGGATGCGCTCAGGCGAATCCTCACCGAACCCAAGAACTCTATTGTACGTCAGTATATCAGGCTCTTCGAACTCGATGGCGTGAAACTATCTTTCGCCGACGAGGCCCTCGATTATGTGGTCGATATCGCCGTGCAGTACCGACTCGGAGCGAGAGGACTCAGGTCCATCGTCGAGAGCATCATGATGGAACCCATGTTTGAGATTCCTTCCAAGAAGGTGAAAAAGTTTGAGGTGACTCTTCAATATGCTAAGGAACAAATCTCTAAAGCCAATCTTGACATCCTCAGAGAAAAAACAGAATAAAGCTTTGTAGAACTGAAAATAAGGAAAATTTCGAGGCATTGGATGATTTTTATGCCTCGAAATTTCTTTATTCACAAAAGTTTTGGTAAATTTGTTTGCTAACACTTTTTCATCAGGAAAACATGGACAAAAACGCGACATTGCTGGAGGCATTGAAATACTATTTCGGCTTCGATAGTTTCAAGGGTGACCAAGAGGCTATCATCAAAAACCTCATGGCCAAAAAGAACACCTTCGTCCTTATGCCGACAGGAGGTGGCAAGTCGCTATGCTACCAGTTGCCTGCCCTGCTCATGGAGGGAACTGCTGTCGTCATCTCACCGCTTATCGCCTTGATGAAAAACCAAGTGGACGCCGTCAAGCACATCAGCGAGGAGGACACCGTAGCCGACTTCATCAACTCTTCACTCAGCAAGGCGAATGTGGAACAAGTGAAGGCCAATATCCTCGCAGGTAAGACCAAGCTGCTTTATGTCGCGCCCGAATCCCTCAAGAAAGTGGATAACGTCGAGTTCCTCAGAGGGGTCAAGATTTCTTTCTATGCGGTTGATGAGGCACACTGCATCTCAGAATGGGGACACGACTTCCGTACCGAGTACCGAAATATCAGGCCCATCATCAACGCTATAGGCAACGCGCCCGTTATCGCGCTCACCGCCACCGCCACCGATAAGGTCAGGACCGATATCAAGAGAAACCTTGACATCATGGACGCGACAGACTTCAAGTCGTCCTTCAACCGACCTAACCTTTATTATGAGGTAAGACCCAAAACCAAGGACATCAATAGCGACATCGTCAAGTACATACGACAAAATGAGGGTAAGAGCGGTATCATCTACTGCCTCAGCCGAAAGAAAGTCGAGGAACTTGCCGATGTACTCAAGGCCAACGACATCAAGGCAGCACCATACCACGCAGGACTTGACACCAACACAAGGTCCGCCACTCAGGACGACTTCATCATGGAGCGAATAGACGTCATCGTCGCCACCATCGCTTTCGGAATGGGTATCGACAAACCCGACGTGAGATTCGTCATACACTACGACATTCCCAAAAGCCTCGAGGGATACTACCAGGAGACCGGCAGGGCCGGACGAGATGGCGGAGAGGGAAGATGTATCGCTTTCTATTCGCACAAGGACCTCGAGAAACTCGAGAAGTTCATGGAGGGGAAAGGTGTGGCCGAACAGAACATCGGGCGACAACTGCTCCAGGAAACAGCCGCGTACTGCGAGTCTTCTGTATGCAGGAGAAAATTGCTACTCCATTACTTCGGGGAGAACTACGACAAGGACAACTGTGGTTGTTGCGACAACTGCAGTCATCCGAAGAAAAAGGAAGAGGCTGGTCCACAACTCCTGCTTGCACTCAATGCCATAGCGGCCACCAAGGAAAGGTTCAAAATCGATTATATCATCCATTTCCTCAGAGGAGACGAAACACGTGATATCATCGACAATAAACACGGACAACATGAACTTTTCGGAGAAGGGGCCGATGTGGAGGAGAAAAACTGGAACGCCATCATCCATCAGGCCATGATTGCAGGATATATCTCCAAGGATGTGGACAACTATGGACTTCTCAAACTCACCAAGGAAGGAAAGAAGTTCATCAAGAAACCTGTATCTTTCATGATGGTCGAGGACAATGAATTCAATGACGACTACGAGACGGAAACCACTGGAGGAACATCCGTGGCCGACCCCGAACTCTTCGCCATGTTGCTCGACCTCAGAAAGAAAATATCCTGCAAGAAAGATATTCCGCCTTACGTCATTTTCCAGGATCCTTCCCTCGAAGCCATGGCAACACTCTATCCCATCACCTTCGAAGACCTGCAGAACATCCCTGGAGTGGGAGCGGGGAAGGCTAAACGCTATGGCAAGGAATTCCTCGACCTCATCAAGGCGCACTGCGAGGAGAACGATATCGTAAGACCCACTGAGATGAGAGTCAGGACGGTGGCGAATAAATCCAAACTGAAAATCGGCATCATTCAGGCCATTGACAGGAAGGTAGACCTCGAGGAAATAGCCAAAGCCAATGGGCTCGACTTCGATGAACTGCTCGAGGAACTGAGGACCATCGTCTATAATGGCACGAAAATCAACATCGACTACTTCATTGACGAGGAAATGGACGAGGATGCCATCGACGATATTTACAGTTATTTCAGAGGCAGTGATACCGATGACATAGAGGATGCTATCGATGTGCTGGGAGAGGACTATTCCGAAGAGGAAATCAAACTCATCAGAATCAAGTTCATCTCAGAGATGGCCAACTGACGCTTGAGGAACATAACACTTACCGTCAACTTTTCCAATCGACTTTGCCACAACGCCTCTAACACCCTGTCTGAGCATTATTCTTAGTATGAAACGTGAAAATAACTCGTGAGTAATCAGTTTTTTCTTGCTTCATGGTGGATATGTCTGAGAAAAATTATAATTTTGTACGCAATAATAAAGTTTTATCATTATGTCATCATTTATTGCAGATAGAGTTGTCATGGATGGATTGACCTTCGATGACGTGCTTCTTATTCCAGATTATTCGGAAGTGCTTCCGCGCGAAGTCTCGCTGACAACCAAGTTTTCACGTAACATTGAGTTGAAAATCCCATTTGTCACTGCCGCTATGGACACAGTGACAGAGGCCACTATGGCCATCGCCATCGCCAGGGAAGGAGGTATAGGTGTCATACACAAGAACATGTCTATCGAAGACCAGGCACGCCAAGTGGCCATTGTTAAGAGGGCAGAGAATGGTATGATCTACGATCCCATTACCATCAAACGCGGTTCAACTATCGGCCACGCACTCGATATCATGCAGGAATATCATATTGGGGGAATACCTGTGGTCGATGATGAGGCAAGGCTCGTTGGAATTGTGACCAACAGAGACTTGAGATTCCAGGAGAACCTCAACGACAAGGTTGATGACGTCATGACCAGTGAGAACCTCATTGTCACACATCAGCAAACCGACCTTGAGCAGGCGGCCAAAATTCTTATGAGGCACAGGATAGAGAAACTACCTGTGGTTGATGAGAACAACAAACTTATCGGACTTATCACATACAAGGACATCACGAAGGCTAAGGACAAACCCATGGCTTGCAAGGACAGCAAGGGACGTCTAAGGGTCGCCGCTGGAGTGGGGGTGACCAACGACACATTCGACCGTATGGAAGCGCTTGTTAAGGCTGGTGTTGATGCCATCGTCATTGATACCGCCCACGGGCATTCAAAAGGTGTGGTTGAAAAACTCAAGGAGGCTAAGCGCCGTTTCACAGACATCGACATCGTCGTTGGAAACATCGCAACAGGTGAAGCCGCGAAGATGCTTGTCGAGGCTGGAGCCGATGCTGTGAAGGTGGGAATCGGACCTGGCTCCATCTGCACCACAAGAGTGGTGGCTGGAGTGGGTGTGCCACAACTGTCTGCCATCTACGACGTGGCGAACGCCATCAAAGGGTCAGGAGTGCCTCTTATCGCTGATGGAGGACTTCGCTATAGTGGTGATGTGGTCAAAGCCCTTGCCGCTGGAGGATTCAGCGTCATGGTTGGCTCGCTCGTCGCTGGTACAGAAGAGGCGCCAGGAGAAACCATCCTCTTTAACGGACGTAAGTTCAAGTCATACAGGGGTATGGGCTCTCTCGAAGCCATGGAGAATGGTTCCAAGGACCGCTACTTCCAGTCAGGTGTGGCGGAAACCAAGAAACTTGTACCCGAGGGCATTGCTGGACGTGTTCCTTACAAAGGACTTGTTCAGGAGGTCATCTACCAACTTGTCGGAGGACTGAGGTCGGGTATGGGATATTGCGGTGCCAAGAATATTGAGGACCTTCACCATGCAAAGTTCACACGCATCACCAATGCAGGTGTGCTTGAAAGCCATCCACACGAGGTTATCATCACCAGTGAGGCACCTAACTACAGCAGACATGAATAATGGTGCGGGACACACCCTTTTTCCACACCTTTTCATCCCAGCAATGATTATAATTTGTTAAAAATAACACTATTATAGGGACTGTCAATAATCCGACAGCCCCTATTTGCTTTT
>CACYEC010000051.1 GCA_902773225.1 uncultured Bacteroidales bacterium | reverse complement strand
TGCGCGCTTACAGCGGCACTCTTCTTCCGAGTTGCGGATGCAAAGTTACAACGTTTTCACGGACTGGCAAAACTTTTCAACGAAAAATTTCAAGAAAATGCGATTTTTTTGCGATTTTGTGGAAACCAAGGTCAAATACACCTAATTTATTATATATTATTCCCAACTATTATCAATAAAATCCTTCAATTGGTTGATGTTACCATTAAAGACATCCATATCCACATGACTTTTGTCTTTGTACTGAATTCCACCTACCGATCCCGTACAACTAAACTGCCAGAAAAGCCAGTCATCGATACCAGGATCCTCAGCGGATTTATTATAGTTGGCTATCCATTTATTGTATTTTTCAAGTCCCGTGCCATCGGCATATTTCAAGAATGTATTTTTGCTCATGTAAATCAGCGGCCTGACACCGTAGTGTTGCTCAATGGCCTGCAACCATCGCAGTGCCATCGCGACGTACTCATCTGTGTGAGTGGTGAGCGCATGGTCGCGGTTGTCGTCCTCAATGTCGAGTACTGGAGGCAAGTCGCCCCTCACCATATCCACATTGGCGATGAAGTTGTCTATTTGTTCCTCTACGGGTTCGAAACGCAGAAAATGATAAACCCCGACTATAAGGTTACTACTACGGGCTGACTTAATGTTGCGGTAATAGAAAGGGTCGGTCTGGTAAGCACCATCGGTGGATTTCATGAACACAAACTGGACGGGCTGGTAGTACTTGAGCGACTTGTTGGTGAAGAACTTGCTCTCTATACCCTTTTCCCAGCCGTTTTTAGCCACACGCCCTAAAGAGTCGGAACGCAAATGGAGATTGGTCCAGTCTATGCTGTGCTGAAAACGGGATATATCCATACCGAACACAAGGTCGCCTATGCGGAAGGGATTGACCGTCTCCAATGTGTCTGCATTCCATCGTCCAAACTCCACAATGCCACCTCTCAACGTTCTCTTTCCAACTCCACTTTTATGCCCCTTGGACCATCGACCAATGAAGATATCGCTGTCGGGAAGTTCCAAACGGCCAAAACCATCGGGTTGTAAGTTCCTGAACTCTCCACGA
This sequence comes from uncultured Bacteroidales bacterium, assembly GCA_902773225.1. Classification (GTDB taxonomy): domain Bacteria; phylum Bacteroidota; class Bacteroidia; order Bacteroidales; family Bacteroidaceae; genus RUG11857. Next base: position 17,317 of record CACYEC010000051.1, on the reverse strand, counting down.
TAGACACTGTCTCCCTTGACCATGGTGCCATTGGCCAAAATGCCATCATTCCACACACCTGCATACCTGACATCGCCTGACACAACTTTCACACCATAACCGTTAGGAACAAGAGCCTCGTCAACCACCCCATAATAAGCACTGCCATCGGAATACCGGATGGTGTCGCCTGTGACATGGAGGACTTCCTGGGAACGATGACCAAAATGTATAAACAACGTCATAACCAAAACCCCGGCAGCAACTCCTATAAACAGAAACATCAAGTCTCGCTTCTTCAATTGATTTTTCACTTTCATGTATTTATAATCGATTGTTGAAAACATGCACCTCTACGACTCTTTGCCATAGAGGTGCATGGATAATTAAGGCCTATAAAATGATTATATCAAAAACCTGCGATTATTTCACCAACACCTTCTTGCCATCATGGATGTAGATGCCTTTGACAAGAGGTCGGGAAGTGAGCCGCTGGCCCTGAATCGTGTACCAAACTTTGTCTGAAACACGCTCTCCTTGTTCATCGGTAACGCTGTAGATGTCGGTTGAGAGTTCTGACTCGAAGTCTGTCACCCTGCTGACCGCAGCAAAAAGTGCACCGACATCATCGGATGATAGAGCGCGGTTGTGGACGAACAAGTCGTCATACATGGCAGAAGCGCCACCATGGCCGTTGCCTTTGCCCAAACATAGGAATTTTGACGATGATAAAAGGTCGAGAACCTTCTGATAATCAAACTCCTTGGCAGAATTACCCATCGTAGAAGCGAAGACATTGCTACGGCGAATCTTGGATACATAGATTTTCACGCCCTCTTCCTTGTCGATGGTGATGGTCACAAACTTCCACTTGCCTGGTTCAATGACTGAACGCTCCACATTGGGATAGTTCACTGCGAAAGTGTCGGTGCCATTGTCAAATGCCAAGTAGGTGTTGCCTGTGAAAGACAGATGGTTCTGCTTGGAGGTGAAGGAAGGGTTGCTGTTGACAAAGGAGAATAGGGTCCCCCAGAAATCGTTGTCGAGCCTCTTCACCCAGAAACTGATACTCATACCTGTCAGGTCGGTCTGCTCATAAAGGGGATTGTCCATCCTCACGACACCACAAGTCTTGTCTGCATCACTACCACCAGTAATACTCATCGTTTGTCCGAAACGGGCGATATCATAAGCAAGTTCAGGCATCGTTCCGCCACTCTGCTTGGACAAGGTAGCAGTTTGTTCGGTGTTCAACATATTGGAGATGGGTTTCTCGTCGAAATTGTAGTATGCGGTGAGCCCCGACTTATAGTCTCCTTCGGGCACTGTGGCTGCCAGAACTTTCATTTTGTATGCGACATCATAATAACGGTTCCCGTTAGTCAGTCTGTGAATCAGTGTAACATCTGTGTCTTCGTCTGCGGGATTATACTTGCCTTCATTGGTCAACACATCCTCATTCGATGAAATCCACTGACTGACTGTACCATAGTAGGTGTCGAAATTGAAATCCTGATGCATGGTGACATTACCCGACTTGACGTTTGAAGTGGAATTCTTCACTGTATAAGCGATAGCAGAACTTGGCGCCATCTTCCATCCCCAAAGCACTGTACCAGCAGTTGACAGTCCTGTGATGGCTATCGATCTGTAGTAATAACCATCGACAGTCTGGTCGCATACCACACCATCATAGGTGACGTTGCCCAACTTCACCGTAATATACCCTGTGCCCTCGGTCAACGACCATGTGCCTGTAGCACCGCCCGTGACTTTGCCGTCCTCGGTCAAGGTCACAGTGACTGGAGTCACACATTCCCTGGCTTCATTGTTAAGTTTGTATCTGTGCTGCAAGAACTGATACTCACCTGAAACGTCCTGGCTTGTATATTTGAAATTGGCCTTGATGCTGTCATCGGTTAAAGTCTCACCATCGAACTCAAAAGGTGCCGCGCAGAGCCAGCCTTTCTTGTTGACGAACAACTGGTGAACCCTGTCCTGAAAACCTTCGCCACCTCCAGTGAAACGAGTATGGTAAATCAGGAAGTTCCTGTTCTTACTGTCCACAAAAGCAGAGTTGTGTCCTTGGGCGACTTCACCTGTGGTTTGGAAACCGAGGCCATTGAAGGCCGACATCAGAAGGTTGCCCACTGTATTGGCGTCATTGGTACTGTAGTTCATCTCATACCTTGAGAAGATGGCGCTCTTGCCTTTAGCATCGGTATAAGGTCCATCTATATTGCTGGAACGGAAAGACCTCATCACATAGCCCTTGTTCGACTCCAAACCGCCATAGGTCATAAACAAGTAGTAATAATCACCGATATGCTGAATGTACGAGCCTTCACCCGACACATAATATCCACCGGCGATTCGCTTACCGAAATAGGGGTCGCTGGTGGCACGTCCGCCTCCGTCGGTAGCACTCGGATAGGTGGTCGTATAATCACGGAGACCTGTCTTGTTATCGAGTTTAATCATCCAAATACCACCGCTCCAAGAGCCGTACGACATCCAAAGTTGCCCTTCTTCATCGTAAAGCACACAAGGGTCGATGTTGTTTGGCCAGTACGTTCCCCAATCTACTCCTCTGTTATAACGGGAAGGCAGGGTGGACTGAGTGCCTATGACGAGTTCGAGGTCTGTCTTCTTCCAACTGATTTTCGGATTAGTGGTGTTAAGGAATCCAGAATAGACCACAGGACCCTCATACACGTAGGGACCCTCAATGTTGTTTGCTGTCAGCAGTACAATGACACTGCTCCAGAAGTCGCCATTCAGACTGAGGTACATACACCACTTTTCAAGTTCCTTGTTCCAGATGATATCGGGTGCCCACATCATTCCAGCTACAGTTGTACCATTGGCGGTCATCCATTCCTCGGCATTGAAGTTGCCGAAGTTCACTTCTTTAGCAACCCCATTGACCAAAGCGGTCACCTTGGTTGTCATATTTTTCTCGAAAGCATTGTTGAAGTCTGTGGCAGTCACAACTCCACTGCTGTTTCTCAAACCGTAGAGCCTGCTATTGTTCACGCCCGACCAATTAATGAGGTCGGTACTCCTTGCAACGGCATTGTGAGAACCAAAGATATAATAAGTTCCTGTTCCTGTGTCAATAATCGACGGGTCATGAACACTAACGCGCTGGTGGTTTTTTGCACGGCTCACCTGTGTAATCTCAGCATTTGTCACCTCCACCATCTCCTGAGCAAACACACCCTGATGGACAGCACATAGCATTAGTAATGCGAATAATTTCTTCATAATCATTTTTGTTAATTATAGAATTAAGTCAGTTGTTTGTTTATTTCTCATTTGAGTTTTCAAAATTACAAAAAAGTTATGACAAAGACCTTATTATCATGTAAAAATCTCTTTTTTTTAACAATCACCACTTATAAACTTATTAATGATGCTGGAAAGAAGACACCCTTTCTATTACAAGAACTTGATGAACAAAGATGCTGGAGTAAATGTTTTTTGTAAACGGACACAAAAAGAAAATAATACAACAATCGAAAGATTGACAACACAAAATTTGGAGAATCGGATTACAATTCGTATCTTCGCAATCTATACATCAGATTACACTCATCATCTTTTTCAATCTGCTTCAGGCGACATAACCAACAGCGAAACAGCTATCATCGCCCAGTCATTCAGATTCAGAACTAACTTGACTATTGATTAACCTAACAAAACCTTATACTAAAAACTTAACAAAACCTTATTATATTATGATTAAAAAAGCAACCATTTTCTTAGTCGCTTTTATTGCGGCTATACCAATGTTCGCACAATGGACAAAACCATCATTGCCTGCAAAACAAGCTCTCGCAGTAGACAAAGAAGTCTATTTGTTCAATGCAGGCGCTGAAGGCTTTTTCCTCGGGGCTTACGATTGGAGCACACGCGCCAGTGTATCACCAACACGAGGCTATAGAGTAACCATCGAGAAATACGTGACCGAGAGCAACCCTGACTGGGACGGCAAATCGTATTACATTACCAGTTATGTAGAGGACGGAGCACCTGCCGGACAGACACTCTGCACGTTCATCAGCGGCTGGGACAACATCTGGGTGGACCGCGCCAAGACCGACCCCGAGGACAAGGCTTTTGTCTTTGAACCTCAAACAAACGGCAACTACAGAATCAGCCTCTCACCACAGAACAGAGAGTACAACGCCGAAGCATACGAGGGTGCCTACTTGGGAATCATCCCGTCAAGGGGCGACACTCGTATTTACCTCTGCGACCCCTACGCCGCAGCTTACGACTTCAGCACTTGCCTGATTGACTGGTATTTCGTGTCGCCAACAGACTACACGGCTTACGTTTCAGCGCTCAAGCAGTACAACGCCGCCAAGGAACTGGGCGATGCCATCGCTGACGCAGAGAAAAGATTCCCTTCTGTGGATATCTCATCCGCCAAAGGTGTGTATAACAACACATCATCGACCGAAGCAGAACTCAAAGCGGCGAAGACAGCACTGACCAATCTATTGATGGACTATGCCACTCCCGAGGCCACAGTGGACCTCACTGAACGCATCACCAACCCATCGTACGACAACAACGACAATACAGGATGGACAGGAACCGCTCCTGGATTCCAACAATACGGCAATGCCGAGTTCTTCAACAAGACTTACGACTACCACCAGGCTCTTGCACTGGCACCTGGTGTTTACAGGGTGGGCGTAACCGCTTACTATCGAGCCGGAGATGCCGAGGCTGACGCTACAGCACTGAAGAACCTGAAGGAAAACGGCGAAGCACCTCAGAACGCAAAACTCTATGTCAACACCGCTCTTCACTCTCCATTCTACAGACCACTGCCTTTCGCCAGCACTGGTGCCACGGATGAGACAATGGGCGATGACACGAGCACAAACGAATATGGTATCATCCCAAACAACATGCACACAGGACAAGTCTATTTCGACGCTGGCAAATACCAACCAACGGTCGCCACTTGCATGGTGGGTGAGGACGGTGCACTCACAATAGGACTGAAGAAAGAGACTACAATCGCCAACGACTGGACGTTGTTCGACAATTGGACCCTGACATATCTCGGCAACAATTCCGATGCATATAATGAGGTAAGGGAGGAATACTTAAGTTTTGCCCCAGATTACGAAGAACTGATTGCAAGCGGTAAATGTGAGTATTACCAACACGCGGCTTACGACGCCTATCTGGCCGCAAAGAAGGCACTCCTTGACGCTACAACTGCCGAACAAATGGCAAAGGCCATCACGGCATACGACGAAGCAACACAGACTCTCCAAATCAGTGTGGATGCCTATAACGCTTACTATGAGAAGTTCTGCGAGGCTAACGACTTCTTCGAGGAGCGCAGCGACGAACTGATGGGCGACGGTATGATGATTCTCGGCGACTATCTGGGAAGCGACGAAGGACCAAGTCCCGAATATCCTGATTTCGTCAATGGCGGTGCCATGTACATCCTGGAGAACGGACCTCTTTCCGCTGAGGAAGTGACACAGGAAATAAAACTGCTTGAAGGGCTACTCGAAACGGCTATTGCCAATGGCATGAGCGACGGCACTGACTGCACAAGCATGATTAAGAACCCACACTTCGAGACTGAGGGTGGCTGGACAAAAGAAGGACTGGCTGAATATCCAAAGGGAACTGACACCTACAAACTGGCTGAGGCATTCACCATCCTTTTCAACGTCTATCAAACCTTCACTGGCTTACAGAACGGTCTTTACGAACTGTCTTTGAACGATTTCTTCCGTCCGGCTGACTTCGGCAACTACACTCCCGACGGTTATCGCGCATACGTATATCTCAACGGTTTCGAACAGAAAATGAACCTGATTGACAACGGCGCAGTAGATGAACAACTGGCAAGCGACGACGCGGTCATCGACGGCAAATATGTACCCAATTCAGTGACAGGAGCGGCTGCCGCATTTGAAGCAGGCAGATACAAGCAAGTGATATACGGACTGGTAACCGACGGAACAATGAAAATCGGCGTCCGCAACGACCTCCGCTACGAGAACTGCTGGGGTGTGTGGTCCGACTTCAAACTCATCTTCCGCGCCAAGAACCCACAGGTGTTAGCAGAAGTACTTGCGGCGTCTCTGCCACAAGCCAAAGAGAAACTCAACAACAAATGCGGCAATGAGGACATCGAAACACTGAAAGCCGCCATACAAGCCGCAGAGAGCAACCCCTCAGATGCCTACCAAGCACTCGTTGACCTCAAGGTGGCAATGGACGGCGTGGATGAATCGACCACCAACTACACGCTGCTCAACAATGCCATCTCCAATGCGGAACAGACGCTTACCGACTACGCTAACCAAAGCACACAAGCGTTGAAGGAACTTTACACACTCACCGAACAGGCAAAAGCCGGATACCAAGCCAACACCTACAATAAAGACGAAGCAGCACAAATGATAGTGGATCTCAACTCCGCTGTCGTTGCAGTGAAGATTCCTGGCGGTGGAAACCAAGAGGAACAAGATGTCACCTCGCTCATCGTCAATCCAACCTTCGACCCCGCTCGAGGTAGCAAGGACGACGGCACCATCGAGGGATGGACCACCAGCGCTATGAACGGATACAAGGAAAACACCGTAAGTTACAACCGAGCAGGCATCACACTCTATCAGACACTTAGCGGACTGCCAAAGGGCAAGTACAAGGTGACCGTACACACTTACTATCGAGCAGGCTATGCCGACGAGGACTACGCACTCTGGCAGGAAGACCAGAAGAAGTCGCATCTCACCACCCTCTACGCCAAGACTTCAGAGAACACATTCGAGACTCCTGTCATGAACCTCTGCGAGGACGCACAAAGCGAACAAGTGAACGGCAGCAAGTGCGACCAACTCTCCAACGGGCTTTACGTGCCTAATGGCACCAGCGCCACGGTTATTTGGTTCAATGCCGGATACTACCTCAACACACTGGAGTTCACAGTACCTGAAGACGGTACAGTGACCATCGGACTGGAGAAGACCGAGGTATTGCCAAACGACTACGAAGTGGTGGGTGCATGGAATCTCTACTACTATGGTGACGACACACAGGAAGAGAAACGAGATGTCACCGCTTTGATTGTCAACCCCACTTTCGACCCAGCACGTGGCAGCAAGGATAACGGCACCATCGAGGGATGGACCACCAGTGCCATGAACGGATACAAGGAGAACACCGTAAGTTACAACCGCGCAGGCATCACACTCTACCAAACACTCAGCGGACTGCCCGCAGGAGAGTACGATGTCACCGTCCACACTTACTACCGCGCAGGCTATGCCGACGAGGACTATGCCCTCTGGCAGGAAGACCAGAACAAGTCGCACCTTACCACTCTTTACGCAAAGACATCGGAGAACACCTTCGAAATCCCAGTGATGAACCTATGCGAGGACGCACAAAGCGAGCAAGTGAACGGCAGCAAGTGCGACCAACTCTCCAACGGTCTTTACGTGCCGAACGGCACCAGCGCCACTGTAATCTGGTTCAACGCCGGGTATTACCTCAACACACTGCACTTCACAGTACCAGAAGACGGCACGGTGACCATCGGACTGGAGAAAACAGAGGTGCTGCCCAACGACTATGAAGTGGTAGGCGCATGGAACCTTTACTACTATGGCAAGTCTACCGCCATCGACGAATTGCTTGCTGAACGCATACACAAAGGCAACAACATGCCTGAGGGTTACTACACCATCAACGGCGCTCGCTTGACGGCTCCTCAAAAAGGCATCAATATCGTGAAGATGGCCGATGGAACTGTTAAAAAGATATTCGTGAGATAGCAACTGACATTCTCCAAAACAAAAGGGACCTCCTTTTCGGGCGGTCCCTTTTGTTTTGTTTTCACGTTTTAATTGGACAAGTCAAGAAAAAGCACTAACTTTGCACCATCGTCTACACTCGCAGACCATATCCATTCCTACACGGTCGCAGACCACATATAACCATTTCACAACTTGGACACAATATCATTATTAAATACATGGGCGAAACACCCCAAACTGAAAGCCCTCAATGCTCTGCTCAACGACCCAAAAGCAAAGAACATTATTATCAGCGGCCTTAAAGGATCATCCAAAGCACTTTCTTTCGCATCCATTGCCAACATAGCCATCAACAAGAAATTGACACGACCTACCACCTTGTTCATTCTCAATGACAAGGAAGAGGCCGACTATTTCTTCCACGACCTCACACAAATGCTCGGCGAGACAAATGTCATGCTCTTCCCATCATCCTACAGACGCGCCATCAAGTACAACCAGAAAGACGCTGGAAGTGAAATCATGCGCACCGAGGTGCTTACACGTCTGGCACGGCAACCCGAGAATCTGCTGATTGTCAGTTATCCCGATGCCATCGCTGAGAAAGTGGTGTCAAGACAACAACTCAACAATGCCGCCATCAGCATCAAACTGGACGACACTTTCGACCTCGACAAACTGCAGGAAAGACTGACAGACATTGGCTTCACTGCCACTGACTATGTATACGAGCCAGGACAGTACGCTTCGAGAGGCTCTATACTTGACATCTACTCCTACACTTCCGACAAACCTTTCCGTCTCGACTTCTTCGGCGACGTGGTGGAGTCAATACGTACATTCGACGTCTTGACACAACTCTCCGACAGCAAGATTGAAACCGCTACCATCCTGCCCGAAATGAACGACAATGCCGACAACAAAGTGTCGTTGTTCCATTTCTTGTCAGATGACTCCCTTTTCGTGGTGAAAGATCTGGACTACGCTTTAGGGTGCATCAAGGACATCAGCAAAGAGGAATACTCTCAGCAAGCTATACAAGAACAAGAGGAAAAACCAGAGGACATCAAGCAACTGGTTATCAACGATAACACAATGAGGCAGTTTGCGGAAAACCACAAGACAGTGACTTTGACCCATAACCCAGGACAGACAGGACACGTTCTGGAATTCGCCATCTCACCACAACCTCTCTTCCACAAGAATTTCGAACTGCTCAGCCAGTCCTTACGCGACATGCAGGAAAAAGGCTATAAACTCTTCATTCTCGCCGACAGTCAGAAACAGCACCAACGACTGAAGGAAATACTGGACAGCGACACCTACAACGACAAACCCGACAAGGCACGCATCGCATTCACATCTGTCGATAAAACCCTGCACGAAGGGTTCATCGACAATGAGGCGAAGATGTGCCTGTTCACCGACCACCAAATATTCGACCGTTTCCATAAGTACAACCTCAAAAGCGACAAGATAAGAGGAAGCAGAAGTGCCATCACACTAAAGGAAATCAGCGAACTGGCCATCGGCGACTATGTGGTACACATCAACCACGGCATCGGAATCTTCGGCGGACTGGTGCGACTGCCACTACATGGCACTACACAGGAAATGATTAAAATCAGCTACCAGAACAACGACTCCATCTACGTGCCTATCCACGCCTTGCACCAAGTGTCGAAATACAGGGGGAAAGACGGCGTACCGCCAAGACTGAACATTTTGGGGTCGGGTGCATGGGAAAGAATGAAGGAACGGGTGAAAAACAAGGTCAAGGACATCGCCCGAGACCTCATCAGCCTTTACGCCAAAAGGCGCCAGCAAAAAGGTTTCGCCTATTCACCCGACACCTATATCCAGCATGAACTGGAAGCCAGTTTCGCCTACGAGGACACACCCGACCAACTGCGAACCACACAAGAAGTGAAGTCGGATATGGAGAAACCGCGTCCTATGGACAGACTCGTCTGTGGCGACGTGGGCTTCGGCAAGACGGAAATAGCCATTCGCGCAGCTTGCAAGGCGGCATGCGACAGCAAGCAGACAGCCGTACTTGTACCAACCACTGTACTGGCTTACCAGCACTATAAGACCTTTACTTCACGACTCAGCGACTTTCCTGTCAAAGTGGATTACCTCACCAGGGCACGTACTGCCAAAGAGACAAGACAAATCCTGCAAGACCTGGAAGAAGGGAGAATCGACATCATCATCGGCACACACAAACTGGTCAGCAAGAATGTGAAGTTCAAAGACCTCGGACTGCTCATCATCGACGAAGAACAGAAATTCGGTGTTTCGGTCAAAGAGAAACTAAGGCAGATGCGCGTCAATGTCGATACGCTCACGCTCACTGCAACACCCATACCACGCACACTGCAATTCTCACTCATGGGCGCCAGAGACCTATCTGTGATACAAACACCACCGCCAAACCGATACCCCATACAGACCGAACTCCACACTTTCTCGCCCGAGATTTTCGCCGAAGCCATCAATTTCGAGATGAGCCGCAACGGACAGGTCTTTGTGGTCAACAACCGTGTGAACAACCTCGAGGACATCGCCAACATGATACGAAAACACGTACCCGACGCAAGAGTATGTATCGGACACGGCCAGATGGATCCTAAACAACTGGAGAACATCGTATTGGAATTCATGAACTACGACTACGATGTGATGGTTGCCACCACCATCGTCGAAAACGGGGTGGATATCGCCAATGCCAACACCATCATCATCAACAACGCCCAGAACTACGGACTAAGCGACCTACACCAAATGAGAGGAAGGGTGGGAAGAAGCAACAAGAAAGCATTCTGCTACCTCATAGCGCCGCCCCTGCACATGCTGCCCGACGACTCCCGAAGAAGGCTCCAGGCCATCTGTGACTTCTCAGAACTGGCTGCAGGATTCAATATCGCCATGCAAGACCTCGACATCAGAGGAGCCGGCAACATGCTTGGAGCCGAGCAAAGCGGATTCATCGCCGACCTCGGTTACGAGACCTATCAAAAGGTGCTCAATGAGGCCATGCAGGAACTCAAGGAAGACGAATTCGCATCTGTCTTTGAGGACGAGGACGAAGACAACCCCCATGACACAAAAAGAAAAAAGTCTTACGTCAAGGACTTTTCCTTCGTCAGTGAAACACTCTTTGACAGCGACATGGAACTGCTCTTCCCCCAAATATATGTGCCCAACAGCACTGAGAGAATGAAACTCTACAAAGAACTCGACAACATCAAAGATAAAACCGAACTGCAGACTTTCCGCTACCACCTCATCGACCGATTCGGCAAACTGCCCCAAGAGGCCGACGATCTGATGATGGTCATGCCCATACGATGGGCTGGACGAAGACTTGGCGTGGAGAAAATCATCCTGAGACAGGAAAAAATGCTACTCCACTTGGTGTCGAACATCAACAGTCCCTACTATCAAAGCAATATCTTCGGCAAAATCCTGCAATATGCATCCCATAATCCGAGAAAAGTGGAAATCAGGAACGAAGGACATGGTGTCGTGGCTGTCAAGAATGTACAGAGCGTGGGAGAATGTTTAGCCATTCTTGAGGATATGGAAGCATCTCCCTCTGCATGATTAATGACGACAATGCCGCTTTTTGAGCCTTTCACCCCTGTAAAGAGATAAAATAATTCCTCTTTAGTTTTATTTTTCAGATTTTTATCAGTAATTTTGCATTTCAGACCGATAAATGCGTCTGCATCAACATTTGCAGAGGCAAGGACTGTTATACGATTACTGCATCTCACATCCTAAATGAAAACCATACAGACAACCTGACAATAAGAACAGTATGAGCGACAGCATCATCATCATTCCAACATATAACGAAAAGGAAAACATTGAGAAAATCATCAGGGCCATCTTCTGCCTGAAGAAGGCATTCCATATACTTGTGATTGACGACGGGTCTCCCGACGGCACAGCCGTCATCGTCAAGAGACTGATGAATGATGAATTCACCGACCGCCTGTTCATTTTGGAGCGTAAAGGAAAATTAGGACTCGGCACCGCATACATAGCCGGATTCAAATGGAGCCTACAGCACGACTATGAGTATGTCTTCGAAATGGATGCTGATTTCTCACACAACCCCGCTGATTTAGAACGACTCTATGCGGCATGTCACGACGAGGGTTACGACATGTCCATCGGTTCACGCTACGTCACAGGCGTGAATGTGGTGAACTGGCCCATGGGCAGAGTGTTGATGTCGTATTTCGCTTCCAAGTATGTGAGACTCATCACAGGAGTGCGCATACACGACACCACCGCTGGGTTTGTCTGCTATAAGCGCCAGGTGCTATCCACCATCGACCTCGACAGCATACGTTTCAAAGGATATGCCTTCCAGATTGAAATGAAGTTCACTGCCTACAAGAGCGGATTCAGCATCAAAGAAGTGCCTGTCATCTTCATCAACAGGGTGGAAGGAACATCAAAAATGAGTGGGGGCATCTTCAGTGAGGCGGTCTTCGGTGTCATCCGCCTACGGTTCGACGGATGGTTTAAGAAGTACAACAAAAAACAGACATCATGAGAACACTGATACAAAATGCACATATAGTCAATGAGAACCGCCAATTCGACGCTTCTGTGGTGATTGAAGATGAACTGATAGCCGACATCCTGGAAGACTGCACAAGCATTGACCCGAATGCCTTCGACTACATCATCGATGCCACCGGACTATACCTGCTACCTGGCATCATCGACGACCACGTACATTTCCGCGAACCAGGCTTTACATACAAGGCCGACATCGAAAGCGAAAGCCGCACTGCGGCGGCGGGCGGGGTGACTTCCTTTATGGACATGCCCAACACCAACCCACAAACCACCACCCTTCAACTGCTGGAACAAAAATTCACACTCGGAGCCGAAAAGAGCCGCGTGAACTACTCTTTCTATTTCGGTGCCACCAACGACAACCTCAAAGCCGTAACCCAACTTGACCCCTCTCATGTGTGTGGTGTGAAAGTATTCATGGGCAGCAGCACAGGCAACATGCTGATGGACAACGAGCAATCGCTCAAAGCATTGTTCCAGAAATCGCCTCTACTCATCATGGCTCATTGCGAGGACACGGACATTATCCGACAGAACATAGAGTCGTTCAAAAAACGATATAAGGGACAGAATGATTTCCCCGTGAGATACCACTCGCGCATAAGAAACACTGCCGCATGCTACGCTTCCTCTGCCAAGGCCGTCCAACTGGCTAAGGAAACAGGTGCCAGGCTGCATATAGCCCATATCTCCACAGCCGACGAACTGTCACTGCTCGAACCAGGTCCCGTGGAGAATAAAAGCATCACCGCAGAGGCTGTCATAGCACATCTTGTGTTCACCACAAATGACTACGACCATCTTGGAGCGAGAATCAAATGCAACCCCTCCGTCAAAACAAACGACGACCGCAACGCACTGCGCCAGGCTCTCAGCGACTCCATCATCGACGTCGTGGCCACCGACCATGCTCCCCACCTCCTCAAAGAAAAGCAAGGTGGAGCACTCACCGCCGCTTCGGGCATGCCCATGGTGCAGTTCTCACTCGTCACCATGCTCGAACTGGTGGATGAAGGGGTAATAGACATAGAAAAAACCGTGGAACTGATGTGCCACAACCCTGCCAAACTCTTCCGAATCGACCGCAGGGGATTCATCCGAAAAGGATACTATGCCGACATCGTGCTGGTGAACCCCAACCATCCTTGGGACGTGATGAAAGACCGCTACTACACCAAATGCGGATGGACTCCCATGGACGAGCATCATTACAAGTGGAAGGTGGAACGGACTATCGTCAACGGAAAGACAGCCTATTGCAACGGCACCATTGTTGATGGGGTGAGAGGCAAGGCTCTACAATTCAATCCATAAGCCTGCGACTATGACCGGCAATCTTGGCTTTGAGCGGAAAAGGACGAAGAAATCATACCGCATCAGCGAAGTCGCTCCTTATATCAACTGGTTCTACTTCTTCCACACATGGGGACTGCCGGCATCCATGGTATCGCTGACGAGAGTACACGACTGCGAGGGATGCACTGCTGCATGGGTAAAGTCTCTGCCCGACTGCGAGCAAGAGAAAGGAAAGGAAGCACTCAACCTCTATCACGACGCACTGCGAACGCTCTCCGAACTCGATGCGGAAAACGATGCCACTCAAGCTGTGGTCTGCATCTGCCAGGCCAACAGCGACGGTGACGACATCGTCGTAGTTCACGGAGGAATAACAACACGATTACCCATGTTGCGGCAACAAACACCCAGCAATGATGGGTGGTGCTACTGTCTCAGCGACTTCATCAGACCACACGAGGACGGAGACGACGCTATAGGACTTTTCGCTACATCCGCATCCCAGTCTATCATCAGAAACGCCAAAACCAACGACCCTTATAGCGCGATGATGAGGCAGACCCTCGCCGACAGACTGGCAGAAGCCACCGCCGACAAGTTCCACGAAGAAGTAAGGCGGACCATCTGGGGATACGCACCACAAGAACGACTGCCTTTCGACCAACTGCACATAGAACGCTATCAGGGCATACGACCTGCAACTGGATATCCCAGCATGCCCGACATCTCTATAAACGCCGTCATCGACAGCGTGCTGCATCTGGAGGACATCGGAATCACACTGACCGAGACTGGCATGATGCAGCCACACGCATCTGTGTGCGGACTCATGATTGCACACCCAAAAGCCAAGTATTTCAGTGTGGGACACATCGACGAGGTCCAATTGCACGACTACGCGATAAGAAGGGGAATGAGCGACGAGGTCATGAGGAATTATCTCGCCAACTCCATCTGAGAAATAGAGAGACACGAACTTACCTACATCAGTACTCACACCTAACTAATAAAGACAAGATAATACAATGCAAATGTTCATCAAAACAATAGCCTTGCTGCTGGCGCTTTTGTTCCTGCCCGACATCTACATCTATTTCATGTACATTGCCAAGTGGGCCAAAAGCAGTCCGTGGAAATACTTGTTCTTCCTACCCACCATCCTGCTCATCATCTACATGTTCACCATCAGGATAGGCACAGCAGCGGCACCCGACCATCAACACGCAGTCGGAGTCTTCTTCATCATCTTCCTCTGCATCTGTGCCCCCAAAGCCGTGTTTTTCATCATCGACGGCATTGGCCACTTGTTCCACGTCAAACTTCTCGAGCGCATCTTTAGAATTGTGGCTATGGCCGCATCGGGAACAGCAATACTGATACTGATTACCGGTTATTGCTGGGGAAGAAACCATTTCGTGGTCCACCAGCAGACTTTTGTATTCGACAATCTACCACCTGCCTTCGATGGCTACCGCATCGCCTTCTTCAGCGACCTCCATATCGGTACATTCCGACAAGGCAACGAGAAAGATGTGCAAACCATAACCGAACTCATCAATGCACAAGAGGCCGACGCCATCATGTTCGGAGGTGACTTGGTAAACTACCAGTGCGCTGAAGTGTATGGATTCGAGCAACAACTATCGTCGCTCAAGGCCAAAGACGGTGTGTTCTCCATCATGGGCAACCACGACTACAGTAGTTACATACGCTACGCCTCAGAGGAGGAGCAACAGGCCGACATCAAAAAACTCGAAGCCAAGCAAAGAGAGTTCGGATGGATACTGCTTCTCAACGAACACAGCATCATCCGGAGAGGTAACGACTCCATAGCCGTTGTCGGTGTGGAGAACGACGGAAAGCCTCCTTTCCCATCGCTCGGCGACCTCCCAAAAGCCACCAAAGGCATCGCTGATGGCACATTCTGCATCCTGCTCACTCACGACCCTACACATTGGAGACGGAAAGTCATTCCCGAAACCAATATTTCCCTCAGTCTTGCCGGACACACCCATGCCGGCCAGTTCAAGGTCTTTGGCTGGTCGCCAGTGAAATATGTATATGACGAGTGGTCGGGCGCCTACACCGAAGGCGACCAGATGCTCGACGTGAGCGACGGCGTGGGAGCGGTGATGTTCCCTTTCCGTTTCGGAGCATGGCCTGAAGTGAATGTCATCACACTCCGGCGCAAAGCACCATAAAACTCATCAACACAGACAACAAAACCAACCCATCATTACATCATGTCTCTTATCCTACGATTCCTCTACACCCTCTATAGCATCTGCATCGCAACACCGCTGTTTGTCATCGCCACTATCATCACCGCTTTCATTGTTGTCATTGCGGCCATGTTGGGCGACGACAAGTTCATCGCATATTGGGCACCTCATTTCTGGTCGCGGTTCACTTGCTTTATCTACCTCATTAGAGTGAAGGTGACTGGACGTGAAAAACTTGACAAACAACAGTCGTATGTATTCCTCGCCAACCATCAGGGATACTTTGACATCTTCCTCATCTTCGGATATCTGGGGCACAACCTGAAATGGATGATGAAGGAATATCTGAAGAAATTACCATTCGTAGGATACGCCTGCCAGAAATCCAACCAGGTGTTTGTTGGCAACTCCTTGGCATCTATACAAGAAACCGTAAGAACTGCGCAGAAGACATTAAGAGAAGGCATGTCGCTCGTCATTTTCCCCGAAGGTACCCGCACCTATGATGGCAAGATGCAGCCTTTCAAGAAAGGTGCTTTCACCCTTGCCAACGAAATAGGACTACCTCTGGTGCCAATGACCATCAATGGCTCTTTCCAAGTGTTCAACCGAAAGGCCAAACTGGTGCATTTCGGAAAACTCACCCTCACCGTTCACGACCCCATCACCGCAGAGCAACGAAAGGGCATACCTACAAAAAAAATCATGGAAATGGCATATAACATCATCAACGACGACCTGAATCCACAACAATAGGACTGCAACGTTCTGGGGACACTCTGATTTATAACCCAACTGCTACATTCATGCGGATCCGCACACCATACATTATATATAATATATAACGAAAAAAAGGAAACCGTAGTTTCCTTTTTCTTTCTTCGTTCTGTACTTATTCTACACGCTTCTTGTTGATGACAATGTGGAGAACGAGTCCAATGATGATGAGTACCACACTTCCCCATGTGTACCAGTTGTAGTCAACCATGTCCTTTAACAAGAAAGCACCAAGGATGAGAAGCAAAGCACCAACGATGATTAATGTTACGCCTAAATTTTTCATAAGATGTACTTTTTTATTGTGTTTTTTGTATCTTTCTAAGTTTCATTCTGCAAATTAAGCGATTTCAAGTCAAAATACGAAATTATTCAAGAGAAAAAACACTTTCAATCGCATTTTATTCTTTTTGAAAAATAAAAATGCACAAAATATTGGTGGTTTTAAGAAAAAGTGCTAACTTTGCACCGCATTTTTTTGCACGGTGTACCAACAACTACATTGACGTGGTGGGAACACTGCATACAAAACTTTATTATCAACATTAAAACCAATTATGAATCAGTACGAAACCGTTTTCATTTTAACTCCCGTTTTGTCTGACGTTCAGATGAAGGAAGCGGTAGACAAGT
>CACYEC010000050.1 GCA_902773225.1 uncultured Bacteroidales bacterium | reverse complement strand
CGTTCTTCGAGGAAATGCCTTGAGTTGAGCCAAAGGGAGTGGTTCTCCACGGCATAGAGGTAGTCGTTGTTCCAGATGGCGAGGATGAGATATGCGGCGATGGAGAACACCGCTATTGGCAACCATTTGGCAGCCAGCAGTCGTGAAGAAGTCTTTATCGTTTGTTTGTTGTTGCTGTCCACAGGAAAAAGATGTTTATGCAAAAATGAGCATGAGAAGGAAACTATGTACTAAAAGTCAGGTTTTTGCATCTGCTTATTCAGATTGTTGCATACTTTCTATGAAACATTCGTGTAATTTCTGCTTCTTGTCGTAAGTAATACCCACAAGTAGCAGATTACCAGTGTACTCAGCCAGTTTCTTGGGGTATTGCTTGTGCTTAATCTGGCTGATGGCTGTGTTGGCGTCTTTGTCGTATTTCAGTTCCACCACCATGGCAGGTTTATCGACATGCTTGCGGGGGATGAAAACCAAGTCGGCGAATCCCTTGCCTGAAGCAAGCTCCCTGTGGATGATGTAATCGTTGCGAGCATAGTAGTAAGCGATGTTCAGCACGCAGGCCAATGAGTTCTCGTTGTTGTAGGAGAGGATACTGGTTTGGTCGTCGTGTGCGACATCCACACCCCGTGCCACAGCTTCACAGTTGCCGTCGAGTGTGTCTTGTAGCAGTTGTTTCGACTGCTGCAAGGCGTTTATTACAGGAAGCCAGTTGGTAGTCTTCACGGCATTCTCCATCTCGCCCGAAACTTCCTTGTTGGGAATATAACATTCTTCTTCTTTCCAATCATAGGCAAGGTAGCCCAAATGGATGAGTACTGTTAGTACATCGTCACGAGTCCGTACAATAGACATGTCGTTTTGGAAACCCGTCGGATTCACTTGGCTTCGTCCTCCTGCCAGCATACGGATGATGTCGTCTTTCAGTCCCTCGAAATTCATCTGAATGTAATTAGCCACAGCATCGAAGGCACCCGTTGAAGCCCAGTAACTACGGCTCTGTTTTTTCTTGATGGCTTGCATGACTGAATTAGGGTTGAACATCGACAGTTCATCGCCGATTTGATAACCGTCATACCATTTCTCCAACTCGTCGAAGTCTGCGCCGTGCTTCTCGGCCAGTGTTTTCATTTCGTCTTTGGTGAATCCAAAGAACCGTGCCATATCTCCAGGGTCAACCATGGAGTATTCGATGAAGTTGTTGAGCGCGGATTCCGTCTTGTATTTCTTGATGGGCAGGATGCCCGTCATATAAACTCCTGCGAAAACCCTGCTGGCGTTCACACCCTTGAACATCCGTCGCAGCCAGTTGACATAGCGGTCCATGGCCATTGTGTCTGCCTTGAACTCACGGCAAATGGCGTCCCACTCGTCGATGATGAAGACGAACTGCTCTCCAGTCGCCTCCATGATACGGATGAGACACCCCATCAAGTCATCGTCATCCTTGACTGATACAGATGGATATGCTTCTAAGACATCGGCCTTCAGAGTAGCGTCAATCTCGCCCACAATATCATCGTCATGGAATCTGGTCACAAACTCTGTCATGTCCAGATAGATCACCGCGTATTTGTTGAGGTGTTCCTCAAACGATGGGTCTTGGGCGATAGCAAGGTCTGCAAACAAACTCCGTGAATCGCAGGAATGGTCATAGTACGCACACAGCATCTTTGCCGCCATTGACTTACCGAAACGGCGGCAGCGGGTCACACAACTGAAGCATTGTTCTGTAAAAAGAGTGCTGTTAACCACTGAGATCAATCCTGACTTATCGATGTACTCACTTCTGCGAATTCTTTGGAACCCAGTGTTTCCTATGTTGATGAATGTACCCATATTGGCCTTTTTGTCTGTGTTTAGGCACAAAGTTACAACATTTCCGACGAATACGTATGTATAAAGAATAAAAATGTTGCGGCAGGGGGATCGGATTGGATAGAGGCCTTAAGGTCTTTAGCGGCTTTAGGGTCCTTAGGGGTCATTTGTTTTTTTAGGGTCTTTTTCGTCAAAAAGTAGTCTTCCACAATCAAAAATCAAGTGGTAGAATAGCTTGGGTAAAAAGTGCTAATTTTGTCGAATTTTG